>CAZLOC010000253.1:4211-5947 GCA_964560935.1 uncultured Anaerolineaceae bacterium
TACTAGTAGCAACAGCGTTGGCACATCCGTGTTGATCGTAGACCCATATAAATAAATGCCCGGAGAGGTGACAACAAGTGCTGTGACTGCAGCCGCCCATGCAAAGGGAAGGATTGGCCGCATTGCAAACAGCAAAGCGATTGGCAGAAGTGCCCATGAAAGGCGGGAGAACCAGATGGCAGCGTTTTCTACACTTACGCCAAGACTCGAAATACCGGCGATCGCCAAAGCGAAGCCCGGAGGGTGATAGCGGGATGTTGCAAAGTCCAGATCGGGAGACTCGGTCTCGTTCACAATCGATGTGAGCCCTCTGCCATTCAATAGGTTCGTTGCCTGCAACATGTAGCCGATGGCATCGTTTCCGATTGGAAAACGAACCTTCGCCGTGACAGTCGCCAGTGACCAGATGAGGACAGCGAAGAGCAATACGAAAAGAATAGAGAGTCTTGCGTTGGCTTTAGTCACGGTATTCGGTTCTATGGTCATGATTGATCTTGAAATCAATAATCCTAGCTTGCATCTCTAAAGGTCCAGAACCTGTTCCCAAGAAAGTTCCAAATCAGCACGAGACCTGTGGAAAACACCTGGGCCAGCAAATAATAAATGTTCAGTATTTCGACAAAAATAAGCATCAATAAAGAATTAAGCGTCAGACCCAAGGCAGCAATAATCAGGAACTTTGTCAGTGCCTCGCCATGCCGCTTCTCACTGCGGAATGTGTAACGCCGGTTGAGCAAATAGTTCACTAGCGCGCCCAATGTGGCTCCCGCAGTCGAAGCAGCCACCTCGTTGGTCCTTAGTGTCTCCACCAGCATGACAAGCAGCACATAGTGTGCCAGGGTGCCTATTGCACCAACCCCGGCAAATCGGATGAACTGCATTTGCCACTTTGGGCGCTGGAGGCTTTGACCTGCCATGTTGTCTAGTCAGATCGTGTGGAAAAAAGCGCAGCGCGCGCTGAGTCAAGCGCCCTGCTCAGTTCTGGTGTGGCCCCGGCACCTATCGACAGGTCTACCCTACCAGTCATAGCCTGCTGCCTTGGCAACCGGTGCAACCGCTCGTTTGAGCAACCATTGTTCAAGAGCATTGATCCTCACCTTTTTCCCGCCGCGCTCGGAAGTACCGACCTTCTTGGCCAGCACACCGTGATCAGTCTGGATACCCAGGTAGGCATCGAGTTCGGCGAGCGGCGGGTTGGGGCCAATCAGGTCCTCATAGCGCAGGAGCATCGCGCCGATCGACTCGGCGCCTGCCAGATAGCCTTCCATCAGCCTGCGCCAGTGCGAGCCGAACGCGGTGGGAGTAAACACCGGCTTATCGGGGAAGGTGTCATACCAGCTGCGGCCATAGCGGCAATACGAGCGGTAGGCTTCCAGGGGATTGCGATACAGCAGCACGAAGCGCGCATTGGGATAGAGCCAGCGCAGGTAGCGAGCATGCTCGATGCCCAAGCGCACTTCCTTGATCCCCCAGCGTGCTGCCCCTGCCTGGGTGGCGGGCGCGTTGAACAGGGCATCGTGAAATTGCCGGTGCGCCTGCCACAGCGACCCGGGCGCGGGAAACAGGTTGGCGACCCAGCTGCCAGTGAGTTGGTCCGGCGGCGTGCCGTCGTAGTAATACTCGGCGGGCGGCCAGCCGGGACGGAAGGCCTTGAGCGTGTCGGCCATTGCCTGGATCGGACCGCATTCGTCGTAGGGTTCGCCCCAGATCAGCACATGCTTGTCCGACATGATGAG
>CAZLOC010000254.1:0-5938 GCA_964560935.1 uncultured Anaerolineaceae bacterium
GTGTACCTGCACGCCATCGGCGGCGCGGCTTCGTATATTGCCCAATCGGTGAAGAAGGTGCGGGGGGTGTACAAATATGACTTCGGCGTGCCGGAAGCCATGTGGGTGATCGAGGTCAAGGATTTCCCGGTCGTGGTGACGATGGATGCGCACGGCGGCAGCCAGCACGCGGTCATCGAGCAGGGTTCGAAGAAGGTGCTGGACGAGTTGCTGGCAAAAGCCTAGGGTAATGCTCCTTCGGGATTTCTTCTGGAGGAGCTTTTTGATTTTTATTTTGGGGGACAGTATACATCTCTGAAGACCGTTATGGCGAGGTAAATCTGGGTGATAGCGCAACTCTGAGCGTGGACTCGTTCCCCGGTGAGACCTTCACTGCTATCGTGACTCGCATTGCTGACCAGGCCGAGTACACCCCGCGCAATGTCCAGACCAGGGAGGAGCGCCAGACAACCGTCTATGCCGTGGAACTCTCGGCGGACAATCCCGGCGGCAAGTTTAAACCGGGTATGCCCGTGGATGTCACATTTGGTAGTGTAAGCAACTAAGGCTTGAATTTCTAGACTATATACCGCCCGACATTCGCCGAGCGTTTTTTGTTTCGCAGGCAGGTTATTCTCAGGAGTTTGACTTGGGTGTATACTGAAACCAACCAAACCGGAGGAGAAAGCATGAAACGAGCAGTCAGCATCAGCATTGGTTCGTCCAAGCGCGATAAAGCAGTGGAAGTGAACTTGCTGGGTGAAAAGGTCAGCATCGAACGCATCGGTACGGACGGGGATATGGAAGCTGCTGCGCTCAAATACAAAGAACTCGACGGCAAGGTGGATGCGTTTGGAGTCGGTGGGGCCGACCTGGGTGCGCTAGTGGACGGAAAATTTTATCCCTTCCACTCGGTGCAGCCCATGGTGCGTTTCGTGGAAAAGACCCCGCTGGTGGACGGCGGAGGCCTGAAGAACACGCTGGAAAACAAAGCTCCGGCCTTCCTGGATGAAAAGATCGGCGACTACATCAAAGAGCGTGGACGCAAGGTCTTCGTCACTCTGGGTGTGGACCGCTGGGGATTGTCGAAGTCGTTTACTGAAGCCGGCTATGAGGTGGTATTTGGCGATTTGATGTTCGCTCTGGGCATTCCGATTGCAATCAAGAGCCTGGGTGGCCTGCGTACACTGGCCAAGCTGATGATTCCTGTCGTCACGCGCTTCCCTTTCGAATGGCTTTATCCAACCGGAGAAAAGCAAGATGTGCGCACCCCGAAATACGAAGAGTATTATCAGTGGGCCACCGTGATTGCAGGGGATTGCCACTACATCAAAAAACACATGCCTGATAATATGAAAGGCAAGGTCATTGTGACCAACACCACTACGCCCGAAGACGTGGAACTATTCAAACAGTGTGGCGTCAAGTACCTGGTCACCACCACGCCCGTGCTGGATGGGCGCTCGTTTGGCACCAATATGATGGAAGCCGCACTGGTAGCTATCTCCGGCAAGAACCGTCCATTGACCTGGGATGAGTACAGCGAACTGCTTGACAAGCTCGGCTTTGAGCCGCAATTGCAGGAATTGAATTGACCCTCACCCCTGCCCTCTCCCTTCAAGGGAGAGGGGTTAAGGAGTTTATATGGATGCAATCGTAACTGCCGGCGGGATTCCGCTCCCTGAAGACCCCCTGTATACCTATACCCACGGCGACTCCAAGGCCCTCGTCGATGTGGCCGGCAAGCCTATGATCCAGTGGGTGTTGGATGCGCTTGGCGACGCCAAACATGTGGACAATGTCATCATCATCGGGCTCTCGCCCAAGAGCGAAGTGACTTGCAAGAAACCTCTGCATTACATCTCAAACCAGGGACGCATGCTGGCGAACATCGTTGCCGGGGTAAACAAATCACTTGAACTCGATCCCAAGACCGAGTACGTGCTGGTCGCTTCATCCGATATCCCCGGCATCAACGCTGAAATGGTGGATTGGCTGATCGAGAAGTGCGTGGAAACCAAAGAAGATATTTATTACGGCGTCATCCCACGGGAGGTAATGGAAGCACGCTATCCGGGCTCCAACCGTACCTACACCAAGCTGAAAGACATACAACTGTGCGGCGCCGACATGCATATCACGCATGTCAGCATGGCGACCGAGCACCTGGATATGTGGGAGGAACTGATCGGTAACCGCAAGTCCCCGCTCAAGCAGGCTGCCACGCTCGGCATCGGGACTCTATTAAAGGTTGCCACACGCAACATCACGCTGGACGATCTGGTTGCTACCGTTACCAAACGGATCGGTATCACTGGACGCCCCATCATCTGGGAGCACGCCGAACCCGGCATGGACGTAGACAAACCTCACCAGCTCGAACTCATCCGTGAGGATATGGAAAAGCTGCACAAAAAATCTTAACCATCGGGGTCATACCTGCATGATTTTTCGTTCCGTTTTAGAAGTCGACGCGCGCACTTCCAATCGATTGCGCGTTGCCGAGCAGCCTGGGTTGCTGCGCAATATTTCCGTTTTCTTTGCCCATTCCGGCGACTCATGGTTCTGGGGTTTGGGGTTGGTATTGCTCTGGGTCTTCAATACCGATGCTCACTGGAAAAAATGGGCGGTGGTGCTATTTGGCGGTATTTCCGTGCTGGCTGTGATCGTCATGTCCCTCAAGTTCATCATCCGCCGCCGCAGGCCGGAAGGCGAATGGGGTGGCATCTACCGCAACACTGACCCGCACTCCTTCCCCTCAGGGCATGCAGCCCGCGCGTTTATGATCGCCCTGGTTGCAACTGCGCTCGGTCCCGCCTGGGCAGGGATCCTGCTGTGGGTCTGGGCGCCGCTGGTTGCGCTGGCGCGCGTGGCCATGGGCGTGCATTATGTTTCAGACGTCGTCGCAGGCGCGATCGTTGGTATCGCAATTGGGTTGATCGGCCTTCAAATCTATTCGCCCTTGTTGGACTGGGTGAGTTCCTTGCTCCGGTTTCCGTTGTGGTAACTCGCGTCGATTATAGATAACAAGGAAACTTTCTCCCTGAGCGGGGCGATAGCGCAGTCGAAGGGTGGTTTCTACACTGCGTTGCACTTCGACTACGGGCCTCATTGACATTCGGCCCTCCGCTCAGCGAGGAAGTGCTAGAAGCAGACGGGAGCGATTTGGTTACTCCCAATTGCTTTAATTCGCCTTTTTCACCGTTTCCAAATGCTCCTGTCACGCTGTGCTCCTGCATAAATCCAAAACGGTTTCGATCTTGGTGTCGGATTCCACGGTGTGGACCTGGATGCCGTACAGCGCAAGTTCGCGCGCAGCCTGTTGACTGAAGGACTCCAACCCGGCCATGCTGGCGAGGAAGGCCGCGCGCAGCGGACTTTCATCACGACCTGCTTCCGATTCCCCCGAAACGGGGGGGATCAGGTTGATGATCACGCCCCCACCTTGTTCCCGCATCACGCGCCCGACAGACTGGGTCATCAGGAACGCGCCGGTGAGATTGACATCCAGGGTGCGGTGCCAGTCCCATTCGTCCATGTCGAGCAGCGGGAACCGGGGCTCGACCGCGGCGTGGTTGACCAGGATGTCGATCCGGCCAAAGTCATCTTCTACCTGTTTTACCAGCGCCTGTACGCCGACCTTCTTGGCCACATCGTCGATATACGCTCGAGCGCTCCCGCCACCCGCGTTGATCTCTCCAACCACTTTCTCGACATTGATGGGGGAAATGTCATTCGCGGCAACGATTGCGCCAAGCTTTGCAAAGGCTTTGGCCAACTTACGGCCAGCGCCTTTGCCCGCGCCGGTGATGAGTACAACTTGTCCTTTGAGATCTTTCATTCTTCGCACACTGGTACTGTGTCCGGATTCTCATTGGCGTTCACGCGCAATCCCAGGTAAGGCGAGGGGTCGAGCGTGTTTTTGATTTCCAACTCGTTGCGAAAGCTTCCCTGGCCATCATCTTTGACAATCGAGAAATGCAAATGGATGCCGGTCGGGTTATTGGGATCGCCGGAGTAGTTGCCCTGGTAACCCAGGAACGTACCCGCATCGATGAGCTCCTCATATGTACCGGGTGGAAACTCGTCAGAAATAAACGAAACCCCTTCCTTGGTCGCCATATGGGTGTAATAGGTCCAGATCTGGCGTCCGGGGTTTAGCGGATCGGAGGGGATGCGCACGATGACGGTTGACACCCAATCCGGCAGGCGGGTCAGGTATCCGGGGTAAGCCGCGACGACAGGCGTCACGCCCACACCCTCCCCGCCGAAAATGTCCAGCCCCTGGTGGCGATGGCCGGGGTTAAAAGAATCGTCCCATAGGAAGCCGACCATGCCATCGGTCGGGAAGATGAACGGCGCCTCTCCGCAGCGTGAACCGGCTGCCAGCTTCCACTCTGGGTGCGCGGCAGGGTCGTTCATCCAGGCGCGGAAGGTAAACAGTCGTTCGCTGGTGGGGCGGTAGAGACGATACAGGTAGTAACCGCCTACGACGGCAACAACCACAATGATTGACAACATGAAACGTTTGGACATAGATGAAGATTATACCTATTTCGCCAGTTGAAGCAGATCACATCTTCCGGCGCATTTCGATCCGCCTGAAATTGTCGAAAAAGCCCATTCCGAGCAAGGCCGGCAGGTGTGGGTCTTCCACATAAATGTTCTCGGCATACGTGTCGTGACGAGGGTAGCGGCTATACAGGTTCACTAAAAGTTGAATCCCCATCTTTACGGGCGACCCCTGTTCGGTATGAAAGACCAGGTGACTGAGGGAGAACTTATGGCAACGGAAGACCAGCCATCCGGTACTGCCGTTTGCAAACTCTACCCGCAGGCCTGAAAGGTCCGGCGCATTCCGCATCGAATCGAGCGCGGTGATCCATGTCAGGTGTCGCGGATAGAATTCCAATGCACCCAGGGCGGCCTCGCGATCCAGCCAGGTGGTGCTGCATTTCACCGCTTCGGGAACAGAATGGGGCGCGCGGCGCAGGACCAGGTATTCGTTCACTTCCTTGAAGCCTTTGTTCAAAAAGAGCCTGTGAGCGGGAACATTGTTCCGGATCACTTCCAGGTGAGTCTCCTGCATACCCAAGGTCTGCGCGTTGGCCAGCATGGAGTCCATCAGTGCGGACCCGGCGCCGCTGCGACGAATGGCGGGTAAAACGCCCAGGCGGGTGATCCATGCCCAGGGTGGGCGTATGCCCAGCATGCTCAGGCCAAGCACCTGACCATCACCAGCGCGGGCCACACAGGACAGGTTGAGATCGATGTCAAAAATGTGGATGTATTCTGCCAGGCGTTCCGCATTCATAGGCATGGGAACCAGATAATCAACACGCGTCTGGTTGTAAAGATCGACAAGTTCCTGAATGGTGAAGTAATCGGCTGGGATTATTTCAATGGTCATAATGATTTAGGCGCCCAGGTTGGCTTCGATGATTTCCATAAGAGTATCCAGCTTGAAGGGTTTGCACAAATACCCGTTCAACCCGTAGGCCTCGACCGTCTGGCGGGCCACTTCTTCCGGCCAGGCAGTTAACACGATGATCGGCGTTTTTTCCAGAGCAGCCTCGCCTCGTAGCCAGATGGACAAAGTCTGTCCATCCACATCCGGCAGGCCCAGGTCGAGCAGGATCAGGTCAGGCTGGTTTTCCAGGGCCATCGCCAGTCCATCCTCGGCGTTTTTCGCCCAAAGAAACTCGTGTCCGCGCCCGGTAAGTAGCCTTTGGGCCAGCGTTGCGTTATCCGGGATGTCTTCGATATACAGGATCTTTGCCATAACCTGCTCCTTTCAACACGAGGGAAGATTATACCTGCTTCGTGAAGGGATGAAACAACAGCAAATTTTACTGAAACCACTGCTCGCTTGGTTCGAATTTTCTACTTCAACTTACAGAGTGCTGCGTAAATATTTGAACTATAACTCCGAATTGTGAAGGCAATTTGCCAGATCTAA
>CAZLOC010000255.1:0-2226 GCA_964560935.1 uncultured Anaerolineaceae bacterium
CATGTAATGGACAAGTTCGGCAGCGTTCACCAGCATGACCGGGAGAGGCAGGCGGGAAAGCTCCGGGCAGGCCGGGTAAGCAGCGTTATAAGACGGGCCCATGCCGGTGATGACAAGACGGTCGAACTCTCACTGCCGGATGCGTTCTGCGATTGGAGCAAGCGGAACAATCGAAAATTTTTCCACGGCTTCCCGCAAGGCGGCTGGCTGGGAGAGAATATCAGAAATATAAGGATTCATTTCCGGTCATTCGTGAGCGCCGCCCAACAGGCTACACCAATCACACCGGCGTTACCCCCTAACTGCGATGGGACAACTTCCACCTGCTCCACCGGCATCACATATACGCGCTCACGGATGGTACGGCGAATGGGGCCAAGTAAGAGCTCGCCCGCCTGTGCCACGCCGCCGCCAATGATGATGCGTCGGGGACCGATGGAGGCGCAGATGCTGGCGGCCGCGATGCCAAGATAGAAGCCTGCCTTTTCGTAAATCTC
This sequence comes from uncultured Anaerolineaceae bacterium, assembly GCA_964560935.1. Taxonomy (GTDB): domain Bacteria; phylum Chloroflexota; class Anaerolineae; order Anaerolineales; family Villigracilaceae; genus JAABUE01. The sequence goes on from CAZLOC010000255.1 coordinate 498, forward strand.
TTTGGCGATCTCATCACCTGCTTCGGCTGCTTTGGCGATCAGTTTCGGGGTGATGCGGTTCAAGTCGTAATCACACAGTTCGGCTATACTCGTTGTCCGGCCCTGGGAGACGGCTTTCATGCCCATGGCTGCAATAGCTGGCCCGGAAGCATAGGCTTCGAGACAGCCGTCGTTGCCACAACCGCAACGCGGACCGTTGAAATCGATCATGGTGTGACCCAGCTCGCCGCCGGTGCCGCCAATGCCGAGGTGGAGTTGCCCGTTGACGATCAAGCCGCCGCCGATGCCGGTGCCGATGGCGAAAACAGCGACCGTGTCCACGCCGCGGCCTGCGCCGAAGCGCCATTCGCCGTTCGTGATGGAACGGACGTCGTTCAGCAAGGCAGTTGGCAGTCCGGTGAGACGCGTGATCGTGTCCCGCAGAGGCACATGCGGCCAGGTGCCCGGCAGATTGGGCAGGAAAAGCGTCTCGCCATTTTCCAGGTCCAGCACGCCGGGCACACCGATGCCGATGCTGCCAATCTCATCCTTTTGCATGCCGGCCGATTGGATCACTTGCAGGAATAGATCGGCCATACGCCCCATAACCGCATCATGGCCTTCACGCGCCAGGGTGGGGATGCTCATCTGGTACAATACATCCCCGCTTTCGACATTCACGATCGCGGCGCGCAGGTTGGTACCGCCCAGGTCACAGCCAATATATTTTTTCATTGCCGGAATCCTTGGAAAAGAAACGTCCCGAAGGATTTTCGCTCATGCCTGAATTTGGTCAAGCCTAACCTTCGGGACGTTTTGTTTTTTTTAGTGGAAGTACGGTTTTAACACATCCCGCGACAGGTAGAAGCCCCGTTTTACAAGTTCCTCGTCGCCTTCGAAGGCGCGGTCTTCGTGCTCGATGCTGACCACGTAATCATAGCCGACGGCGGTCAGCGCGGCGAAGAACTTGCCCCAGTCCATGTCGCCCAGGCCGGGCAGGCGCGGGATCTGCCAGCCCATGCCCTGCGAAAGCACGCCGTTGTGATACACACCTTCCCAGTCAATGTGCAAATCTTTGGCGTGGACGTGGAAGATCTTGCTGGCAAACTCGCGTACCACGCGCTCGTAGTCGATCATTTGCAGGATCAGGTGTGACGGGTCAAGGTTCAGCCCGAAATTGTCATCGGGGATGATCTCCCACATCTTGCGCCAGATGGCCGGCGTGCTGGCCAGGTTGTTGCCGCCGGGCCATTCATCGTAAGAGAAGATCATCGGACAGTTCTCGATAGCGATCTTGACGCCGTGTTCTTTGGCAAACTTGACGATGGGCGGCCAGATCCTGGCGTAATCTTCCAGGTTCTGCGGCACGGTCTTGTTCTTGTCCTTGCCGATGAACGTCCCCACAATGGGCACTTCCAGCATTTCGGCTGCTTCGATGACCTTCTTGAGGTGGGCAATGACCGTTTCACGGTGCTCAGCTTCGGGGTGGAGCGGATTCGGATAGTATCCGAGCGAGGAGACCGTCAGCCTATAGCCGTCCAGCATTTTGCGGATATCCTTGGCTTGGGCCTTATCCAATTCGGTGACGTTGACGTGCGTGACACCCGCGTAGCGGCGAGTGGCTTTTTCGAGCGGCCAACAGGCGATCTCGATGGCCTGGAAGTCGCTTTCAGCGCCCCAGCGGGCGGCCTGTTCGAGCGTGTTGCCGGGCAGAGCGGCGGTGAAGAAACCGAGTTTCATAGATACCTCC
>CAZLOC010000255.1:2326-5900 GCA_964560935.1 uncultured Anaerolineaceae bacterium
GAGCGTGTTGCCGGGCAGAGCGGCGGTGAAGAAACCGAGTTTCATAGATACCTCCGTATTCCTAGACTTTAACCCATTTGCCTTCCTTCGCGCTGCGCTCGATGGCTTCGCAAAGCTGCATTTCGTAATGACCATCGGCGAAGGTCGGGAAGTCGGGTGTTTTCGAATAATCGCCAGCTAAAATGTAATTATAAACCTTGGCATAGAGTTGTTTGAACGTATCGGGGAAGCCCTCATTGTGGCCGCCGGGATAGGAGGCGGTCTCGCGTGCTTCGGGCGAGAGCAGGGACGGGTCTTTCATCAACGTCTGATTGGGCTCCGTCCGATGACCGACCCATAGCTCGTTGGGCCTCTCCGAATCCCAAACCAGCGAGGATTTCGATCCGTTGATTTCATAGAACAGGCGGTTCTTGCGCCCGGACGAAACCTGCGAAACCGTCAGCACGCCGCGGATGCCGTTCTCATAATGCAGAAGGATGGTGGCGTAATCTTCGGTGTGGATGGGCTGGTCGATGTAATCTTCAGGCGTCAAAATCTTACCGGTGAAGGTTTCCAGCGGTTTGGCCGGTTTCTTGCGGATGGGGTGGAAGGTTTTGAAGTCCGCGTAAACTTCCTTCACGCGCAGGCCGGTGATGAAGGTCAACAGGTCGAGCCAATGGGAGCCGATGTCGCCCACAGCGCGCAGGGTCCCGCCCAGGTCCGGTTCGAGACGCCAGTTCCAGTCGGTGGGGAAGAGCAGCCAGTCTTGCAGGTACGAGCCTTGCAAAACAAACAGGTCACCCAGTTCCCCGCTTTGGACCATGCTGCGCGCCTGCTGGGCGAGCGGATACATGCGGATGTTGAAGTTGACCGCGTTGACCAGTTTCTTTTCCGCTGCCAGTTTGACCAACTCAGCTGATTCTGCCGTGCTCATGGACAATGGCTTTTCGCAGACCACATGTTTGCCAGCCAATAAAGCAGCTTTGGCATGTGGGTGATGCAAGTGATTGGGCGTGGCAAGATGCACAACGTTAATATCGGGATCAACCAGCATTTCTTCAAGTGAACCATAGATGCGCGGGATGCCCAGTTCAGCAGCCTTTTGCTCGGCTTTCTCTTTGGTATTTTCAGCCAGCCCCAATACCCGAATGCCATTGCGGCGCAAAGCTTCAATATGGGCCGGGCCGATGAAACCTGTTCCTGCGACTCCGACGCCGATGGTACCTTTGGTAAGTTGAGTGGTCATAAACAGAATCTCCTAATATGCGCCCGGCGCGTCATCGGTTTTGGGTTCGACCTGCTTGCCCTCTTGCTGCGCTTTGAAATCATCCAGGATGGTGGCCGTAGCGGTCGCACCGCAGCGGGTTACACCCACATCGATCACCTCCAGAATGGCCGTCAAAGTGCGCACACCGCCCGCAGCCTTGACTTGCACCTTTTCACTGACATTGGCACGCATCAGGCGCAGGTCTTCAAGCGTTGCGCCGCTGGGGGCAAAACCAGTGGAGGTCTTGACCCAGTCCGCTCCGGCGGCTTCGCACAGCTTGCAGGCAGTGACTTTTTCCTCGTCGGTCAGATATGCGTTCTCGAAAATGACTTTGACCTTGACACCGCGCGCGTGGGCAGCATCGCAAACCGCTTTGATGTCATCCCGGACGAAGTCAGTTTTGCCTGAGCGCAGTTGACCGATGTTCAGGACCATGTCCAGTTCGAGCGCGCCATCGTCCATGGCCTGCTGCGCTTCAGCGACCTTGATGGCGGTCAGGTTGCTGCCATGTGGGAAACCTACGACCGTGCTGACCAATACATCCGAATCCTTGAGCACTTCTGCCGCCAGTTTGACATGGCAGGGTTTCACACAGACCGTGGCTGTATGGTAGCGGGCAGCCAGTTCGCAGCCAGCGATAACGTCCGCTTCGGTCAGTTCCGGACGCAGGAGGGAATGGTCGATAACCTTGGCAAGTTGTTCGTAGGTGATGGTTTTGCTGTTGAGTACAGGCATGATGACTCCATTTTCCACGAAGGACACGAATGGGCACGAATTTTTCTGAAGGTTTCGTGATCTTCGTGCTCTTCGTGGATGAATTTAAGATTTCTTCCACAAATCAATCGGCTTCTTCACCTTTGGCGGGTCATATGGGAACTCGATCTTGCGTCCCTCACCGGCCGACTGGTAGGCGGCATACATGATCTTCAGGACTTCGCGGCCGTCCTCACCGGTCTCCATGCAGGTGACTTTGCCTAGCACACTGTCAATGAAGTGCTGCATCTCCTGCGGGAAGCCGTAGTTCCAGATTTCTTCAAACATGGTGAAGGTATAGCCCTTGGTCTGCCCGGCTTTTTCCACCGCGTAGCCGTAACCCTCTTCGGAGTAGGTCAGCAGGGAACTGCCGCGCAGCAGGTCGGCGCGTGTGTGGCCTTTCTTGCCGTAGATCTCGCAACGGTCATCCACGCCGCCGCCCTTGGCCCAGCTATTTTCGAGCATGGCAACCTTGTTCCCCTCGTATTCGATGATGGAATAGGAATGGTCTTCGCCCTGCGTGCGTCCCTGGTGGACGTAGGTGCCCATAAAGGCAGTCACGCTCTTGACCTGGGGCTTGCCCAGCACCCAGCGAGTGTACTCAATCGAATGGCAACCCATATCCAGCAGCACGCCGCCGCCGGAACGGTTCACGTCCCAGAACCAGGGCATATGCGGACCAGGATGTTCCTCGGACTGTTTCGCCAGGAACGGCTCACCGATGGCGCCTTCGTCGATCAGGGTTTTGGCGCGCACGTATTTCGGAGCAAACAGTAACTCTTCCGCGTACATCAGCAACACTCCGGCTTTTTTGCAGGCTTCGATCATCTCATCCGCTTCTTCGAGCGTGACGCACAACGGCTTCTCGATAATGACATGCTTGCCAGCTTTTGCAGCAGCCACCACCGCTGCGCAGTGTAGATCATTGGGGATGCCGATGTCCACAATGTCGATGTCTTTGTCTTTGAGCATCTCATTGTAGTTACTGTAGGCCTTTGGGATGCCGCGCTCTTCGGCGAACTTCGCAGAGTTATTCGGACTGGCAACTGCAACCACTTCTGCATTGCGCACCCAGCCCTTGAAAGCAGCATGATGGATATCACCGACGAAACCGGTCCCGATCATGCCGACCTTTACTGTTTTACTCATGGCTTTCTCCTTCCGTAAATTTTATAACAAACATTCGCCTGAGATAGTTTTTAGCTATTTGGCTATTTTTTTCAAAAGCATTCCGTTGGTCGAGTAGGCGGCGATCTTCCGCCGTATCGAGGCCAACGAACAAAGAATTTGCTCGTGAATGTGGTCTCCCCGTCCCGCCCTGGTCCGGGGCGGGCGATACGCCCCTCGAAGTACGCTCGGGGCTACTCGACCACCGTTTCTCCTGAACACTAGAAATTGTCATTGAGAATAAGCGGGGTGCATCCGTCTATGGTGAAGGCTGCGTTGTGAACTGCGATGAAGTTTGCGATATCAGTTTGGATGAGGCTGCAATGGGATGCGGCCCTCGCCTATTTCCGAATTATTGCCGCAGGGCACCCTGGCGGCCGTAGATAGAGATCAAGATCAATAGCGTCG
>CAZLOC010000256.1:0-5857 GCA_964560935.1 uncultured Anaerolineaceae bacterium
ACTTTTGAAACAAAAAAACGATCGGATACGCCAACAAGACCATTAAATCGATCAGGATAAAGATCAAATAAAGTTTCATCACATTGCTCCTGCCCTCTCCTGACCTCCCCCATTTTCTTCGAAAATGGGGGAGGTGCCCGCAGGGCGGTGGGGGCCAAAAAAACGCAAGACCACATCGTAGCGGTCTCGCGTTCGCAGTGATGCGACCAGAGGACCGGGACACTCGTCCGTCTTGACGATCCTCTGTCCTGTCACTTCCTGTGACAGGCGCTACTCCCCGGCAACATACCGAAAAGCACCTATTCAGTTTATAATGCCGAAGGAGGGAATCGAACCCTCACTCCCGAAGGAACACGATTTTGAGTCGTGCGCGTCTGCCTGTTCCGCCACTTCGGCTAAAACACAGTTAGTATACTCACTCCCAACACGAAGGTCAAGATGAAACTCGGAATTATCGGCTTACCCCAATCCGGCAAGACTACTATGTTCAATGCGCTGACGCGAGGAGACACCCCCACCACCGCCAGCGCCGGGCGCATCGAAATCCACACTGCCGTGGTGGATGTCCCTGACCGGCGTGTGGAGGTACTCTCCGGCATGTTCAATCCCAAAAAGACCGTCTACGCCAAAGTCACCTATGCGGACATTGCCGGGCTGGAAGGCGGCGCTGCCAAAAGCGGCATCTCCGGTCAATTGCTCAACCAACTGGCGCAAATGGACGGCTTCCTGCATGTCGTGCGCTGCTTCGAAAGCGAACTGGTCCCGCACCCCGCCGGGTCAGTGGATGCTGGGCGTGATGTGGAAACCATGTTGAGCGAGTTGTTGCTCAACGATTTGATTGCTGTCGAGCGCAAGTTGGAGCGCCTGGCGGATGAACGCCGAAAAGGCGGCTCAGACAAAACCGTGGTTGAGCGGCAGATTGCGCTGTTTGAACGGTTGCAGGCCGCTTTGTCCGAGAATGAACCGCTGCGCAAGATGGAATTTAGCCCTGATGAAGAAAAGGAGCTTTCCAGTTATGGTCTGCTGACCCGCAAACCGATCCTGACGGTTTTCAACCTGGGTGAGGGCCAGGCTGCCCCATCTATCGAGCTCGATCACAAAGTAGTTGCCTTGCAAGGCAAGCTCGAAATGGAAATCGCTCAACTCCCGTCTGAGGATGCGGCTGTTTTCATGGAAGAGTACGGCATCGAAGAACTAAGCCTGAGCAAGATGATCCGCCTGTCTTATGATTTACTGAGACTGCAATCCTTCTTCACCGTTGGTGAAGACGAAGTGCGCGCCTGGACAACGCGGCGCGGCGCTTCAGCCTGGGAGGCGGCGGGCGAGATCCATACAGATTTGCAGAAGGGTTTTATCCGCGCTGAAGTGGTGACGTATGATGATCTGGCAGAGTTGGGTGGGATGAATGAGGCCAAGGCTAAAGGCAAACTACGCCTGGAAGGTAAGGAATATCCTGTCAAAGACGGCGATATAGTACATATTCGGTTCAACATTTAGTTATTCGCGCTGAGCGGAGTCGAAGCGCATTTTCAGAACCCCTTCGACTGCATATTCACTCCGCTCACACCGTCCCGATGTTCTTCGGGAGGGAGAAATATAGGAGAAACCATGACTTTTACCCAAACTAAATGGAGCCTGGCTGACCTGTATCCCGGCTTCAACACACCTGAGCTTGAATCAGCATTTGATACCATCGAAGAGCAGGTCACTTCTTTTGAGGGACTGCGCGCGAATCTGACTCCCGATATGCCTGCTGACCATTTCCTGGATGTCATCCGCGCCTCAGAGGAGATGACCCGCATCGCCAACAAACTTTACTCTTTTGCCGGCCTCTCCTTCGCCGCCGACACACAGGACCAAACCGCCCTGAGCATACAGTCTCGTGTGCGCCAATTCCTGGCAGATATGGAAAACCGCACGCTATTTTTCAGCCTGTGGTGGAAGGACTTGGATGACGAAAACGCCAAGCGCTTGATGGATGATTCCGGCGATTACCGCTACTACTTGGAGGAGATGCGTCACTTCAAGCCTCACACGCTCAGCGAGTTGGAAGAAAAGGTTATCAACCTGAAAGATGTGACCGGCGCGCAGGCGCTCATCACGCTCTATGATTCGATCACCAATCGTTACGTCTTCAAGCTGGAAGTGAAAGGCGAGACCAAAGAATTGACGCGTGGTCAGCTCATGGCCCACGTCCAGGGCCCGGACCCGGACCTGCGCGCTGCAGCCTATCAGGAACTGTATCGCGTCTACAGCGAAGATGGTCCCATTTTGGGGCAGATGTACCAGACTCGCGCCCGTGATTGGCGCAACGAAAACCTGACTCTGCGCAAGTTCAGCAGCCCGATGGCCGTTCGTAACTTATCCAACGATATTCCTGACAAGGCGGTAGACGTCCTGCTGGATGTAGCCCGGGCGAACGCCAGCATCTTCCAGCGTTACTTCAAAATGAAAGCCAAAGTGCTGGGTATGGACAAGTTGCGCCGCTACGACATCTACGCGCCCGTGGCCAAGGCTGAGAAAACGTTCGAGTACGCCTCAGCAGCTCAAATGGTGCTTGATTCGTTCAGCGAGTTCGATCCCAAGGTCGGCAAGCTGGCGCGTCGCGTCTTTGATGAAGATCATCTTGACAGTGAAGTCCGCAAAGGTAAACGGGACGGGGCCTTCTGCTGGTCCGTCCTGCCGGAGGTGACGCCCTGGGTGCTGCTCAACTACCAATCCCGCGCACGGGATGTGGCGACCATGGCGCACGAACTGGGACATGCCATCCATACCATGCTGGCCTCGCATCACAGCACGTTTACCTTCCATTCGTCGTTGCCGCTGGCCGAGACGGCCTCCACCTTCGGCGAGATGATGCTGACCGACCGCCTGCTGGCCGAAGAGAAGGACGAGGAAGTGCACCGCGACATCCTGTTCAAGCAGGTGGACGACGCCTACGCCACCATCATGCGCCAGTCGTATTTCGCGCTGTTCGAGAAGCAGGCGCATGAGATGGTGGTCAATAACGCCTCGGTGGACGATATCTCGGCAGCCTACTTCGAGAACCTGAAAGAGCAGTTTGGCGACTCGCTCGAACTGAGCGATGAGTTCAAGTGGGAATGGGTTTCGATCCCGCACATCTACCATACGCCGTTCTACGTGTATGCCTATGCCTTTGGACAGTTGTTGGTGCTCTCGCTTTACCAGCAGTTCAAGCAAGAAGGCGAGGCCTTCAAACCAAAATATCTCAAAATCCTGTCGGCGGGCGGGTCAGAAGCCCCGGCCAGGATTTTAAGAGCAGCTGGGATCGATATCGAATCGGCGACCTTCTGGCAGGGTGGTTTCGATGTAGTCGATGGGTTGGTGAAGCAGTTGGAAGAGATAAAATAACCCTTTATAATAAAAACATGACCCATCCAAGCTCGCTGGATGGGTCATGTTTTTATTCATGGAACGTGCGATGAAGCGGACTAGATAGAGGCAAGAGCCTTTTTCAAATCTTTTTCAATGGAAACCAGCATATCGAAGCCGGACATTTTCAATACTTCCAGGACTTCCGGCGTCGGATTTACTATTTTCAGATAAGGAAGCTGATAGGATCCCTCTGCAATCTTACGATACATATCTTTGTCACTCTCTTTGGGAGACAAAGCGCGTAGCTTATGGAAAACTTCTTGCAAGACGCGCAGACCGGCGCTGCTCATATAAGGTACCTTGCCAAGATCGAAAATCAAATACCTGGCTCCGCCATCGATCATTTCCATGGCCTTCTTTTGCAGGATTGTGGCGCTCTCGGAATCAGTCTTGCCCGCAATATGGAACACGGTCACTGGGACACGATTTTGTTCTTGGGTAACAGTAATTTCCATTGCATCTCCTTATCTGATAATTCAGATAAACTATAGCCAATAATTAAATCCATTGTACGCTTTTTCTAAGCAGAAATCAAGCAAGAATCAAAGGTAATTTGCCCCCCATTCGGCTCGTCTAGGAATTCGTTGACAATTCGTACATTTTCTCTCATCTTAGTCTAAGAAAAAAGATTTATAGTATTCAATACAATATTTTTGCGAAGGTGCTTTCAAACACCTGTCAGATAGGCGCTTCATCTTGTATGGAGCTTGAGTTCCTTTAGAGGTAGCAATTGAATGATTGAACCATCTGATTCAGGTTCGGCGCGATGGCAGGAGCGACTGGCACGCATCCGAACTCATGTAAAGAGCGCAACCCCGTTCATTACCGGTATTCTGGCAGCGCTGCTGGCAATACTGCTTTACAGCCTACTCTTCCCCGGTCCACATCAAATGACAGTGCGCGAGGTGAACGACACAGTCGCAATGGCGCTGGCCTCAGCCACACCACGGCCTGCTTTTTCGACGCAAGTATTCCAGGTGATACAACCATCGTTGGTTCTCATTCAGACGAAGGGAGAGGATAGCGAAGGCGAACACGGGGGATTGGGAAGCGGGGTCATCATTACTACCAATGGCGAGATCCTGACTAGCCTGCACGTTGTCGCGGGCGTCAGTGAGATTTTGGTAACCTTTGCAGATGGCACAAAATCGGAAGCAGAAGTGGTCCTGGAACAGCCGGAGAATGATATTGCCGTGTTGCAAGCCTACCAGCTACCTGGAATGCTCATCCCGGCCATCCTGGGCAACCCCGGCTCCATGCGCGTGGGTGACGAAGCGTTTGCAGTTGGCAATCCCTTTGGCCTGTACGGCTCGATGAGCGCTGGGGTGATCTCGGGTTTCAACCGTACTTTCCAACCCTCGGACAGCGAACAAAGACTGGAAGGTCTGATACAGGTCGATGCCGCCGTGAACCCCGGTAATTCGGGCGGCCCGTTGTTGAACCGCAGTGGACAGGTAATCGGTATTGTCACAGGGATTGTCAACCCCAGCGAACAGAATTTTTTCGTTGGGATCGGGTTCGCCGTTCCCATCAACATAGCCGTCAGTGGGATGGGTTCGCCGCCATATTAGATTAGTACTCATAATCACATTCATATGTCATTCTGAGGAGCGAAGCGACGAAGCCCGCCCTGAGCCGGGCCGAAGGGAATCCCAGATTACAGAGCAATTCATTATACAAAACCGGGATTCTTCGCTCCTTCCAGTCGCTCAGAATGACATGTCAAAAATTTGCATACACATCCAAGCTAAAAATATTGGAAGGAGACAATACTAGATGAACCAGAACATGGATTCAGAGAATCGCAAGCCAATGGAACGTGTGCTGTACGAGGTTAAAAAGATCATCGTCGGGCAGGATCACCTGCTGGAACGTTTAGTCGTGGCGCTGCTGGCGCGTGGACACATCCTGGTGGAAGGTGTGCCCGGGCTGGCAAAGACGATGGCGATCAAGACCTTGGCGGATGCGATCGGCGGCGAGTTCAAACGCATCCAGTTCACACCCGATCTTGTTCCCGCTGACCTGGTCGGGACGCGCATCTACAACCAGAAGACGGGCGAGTTCAACACCTCGCTCGGCCCGGTCTTCACCAACCTACTGCTCGCGGACGAGATCAACCGCGCGCCGGCCAAGGTGCAGAGCGCACTGCTCGAAGTGATGCAGGAACGCCAGGTGACCATTGGGCGTGAGACCTTCAAGGTGCCGAATCCCTTCCTGGTGCTGGCGACTCAGAATCCCATCGAAACCGAAGGGACGTACGCCCTGCCCGAAGCGCAAGTGGACCGCTTTATGCTCAAGGTGTTGATCGGGTATCCGACCACCACCGAGGAATTCGTCATCGTCGAGCGCATGACCAGCGCGATCCAATCCGTACAAAAGGTATTGACCACCGATCAATTATTGGAATTGCAAGCGAAGGCAGATCAGGTGTATGTCGATCCGTCGCTGATCGAATACGCTG
>CAZLOC010000257.1:0-2433 GCA_964560935.1 uncultured Anaerolineaceae bacterium
CCATCCAGACCAACATGATCCTCGGCATTGCCTTCGCCGAAGCGGTCGCGATCTACTGCTTGGTTGTTGCGCTCCTGATCCTGTTCGTTTTCTAAACCGGAAAACAGGAGGAGGTTACCTTGGATAAATTAGGTCTGAATCTGGGCTATCTACTGCTCCAGATATTCAACTTTTTGATTTTGTTTGTCGTCCTGCGTGTATGGGTGTATAAGCCCATCCTCGGTCTGCTTGACAAGCGTCGCCAGACCATCGCACAGGGGCTCGAAGACGCTCGCGTAGCTGCTGAAGCTCGTGCCAATGCTGAGAAAGAAGCTGCAAAGATTATTGCAGATGCACAGGCGGAAGCCAGTAAGGTTGTGCGTGAGGCCAATGAACGCGCGCAGGGTGTTGCTAAAGAAGTCAAGGCTGAAGCTGAGGCTGAAGCTGTCAAAGCGCGTGAGGCTGCGCTGGCTGAGGCGGAAGCCGAACGCAATCGCATTCTTGGCGACTTGCGCGGCCAGGTGGCTGCTTTATCCCTCGCAGCGACCCAGAAACTCATTGGCGAAGCCTTGGATGAGAAACGCCAACATGCTCTATTGAATGAGTTCTTCACGGGTGTCAAATCCGGCAAGGTCGTAGTATTGGATGACGCCACCTTCAAAGGTGAAGCTGCTGAAGTGACCAGCGCGTTGCCTCTAACTGACCAGGAGCAGGATTCCGTTAAAAAAGACGTGCTTGCCAAGGTCGGCGCACAGGCGGTTACCTTCCGCGTTGATCCATCTATCTTGGGCGGTTTGGTCATCAAGGTCGGCGATAAGGTCGTGGATGGCTCCGTGGCTGGCAAGCTCGAAGGACTGCGCCAAAACCTGAAATAGCTCAGTTTGATTACGGTCTGACCTGACAGGATTTAAGCCTGTCAGGTCTTTCTGTTATATGGTAAAACCAGCCCATGCGCGCGAAAAAATTATCCGAACTGTTTTCAAACTTTCCATTCGAATTCGCGCCAACTGTGTTTCCCGATGTGGCTGTTACTGGCGTTGCCATTGATAGCCGCGTTGTTAAGCCCGGTGACCTGTTTGTCGCCATGCCAGGCGGATCGGTGGATGGACACGATTATATCCCTATGGCAATCGACAAGGGTGCGGTCGCGGTGGTGGGGGAACGTGAATTCGCAGGGCGGATTGGCAATTTGCCTTACATCCGGCTCGAGAACCCGCGTCAATCCCTGACCTATCTGGCTGCTTCGTTTTACGATTGGCCGGCTCGCAAGCTGACGGTGATCGGCGTGACCGGCACGGACGGTAAAACCACCACCTGCAACTTGATCTACCACGTCCTGGTGGCGGCCGGGCTCAAGGCTGGCATGATTTCGACGGTCAATGCGGTGGTAGGGGATGAAGTGCTGGATACAGGTTTCCACGTCACCACACCAGATGCGCATGATGTACAACGTTACTTGGCAAAAATGGTCGAAGCAGGCCTGACGCATGTCGTGCTCGAAACCACGTCTCATGGATGGTCGCAGCATCGCGTGGATGCCTGTGAGTTCGATATTGGTGTGGTCACGAATATCACACACGAACACTTCGACGAACATGGTTCCTATGAAAACTACCGAGCGGCAAAGGCGCGCTTGTTTAGCAGCCTCAAAAGAACAGGATCAAAACCGCAGGGCAATCCGCGCCTGGCAGTCATTAACCGGGATGATCAATCTTTTGATTTTTTGAACGACTTTGTGAAAGTCAATAGAGTGACTTACGGTATGGGTGCTGGTGCAGATTTGCAGGCCGTTGACATTCGTTATAGTCCGCAGGGGATGCGATTTGTTGCAGAACATCCAAAGCTTCGCGTAGACATCAAAGTAAATCTAATTGGGCGGTACAATGTCTCGAACTGCCTGGCAGCGCTGAGCGCAACCATGCTCGGGTTAGGAATTGATCCCGAAGTTGCTGCAAAGGGAATCGCCAGCCTGTCGGGTATCCCTGGTCGCATGGAAGTGATCGACATGGGGCAAGAGTTCACTGCCATCGTGGATTTCGCACATACGCCGAATGCGTTGAAAGTGACGCTGGAAACTGCACGCGAGATGCTAGACAGCGCCTTTGGGCAAACGGTCGGGGGAAAAGGTCGGATTATAGTTGTATTTGGTTCGGCAGGTTTGCGGGACAAGGAGAAACGCCGGATGATGGCAGAAATCTCCGCAGAGCTGGCTGATTTGACCGTGTTGACCGCCGAGGACCCGCGCACCGAGTCGCTAGACGGGATCCTCGGCGAAATGGCAGCAGGTGCAAAGTCTAGGAGTGGAAGCGAAGGCGAAACCTTTTGGCGCGTGCCCGATCGTGGCGAAGCGATCAAGTTTGCGCTGCGGCTGGCGCGTCCCGGAGACATTGTATTGTCGTGCGGGAAGGGGCATGAGCAATCCATGTGCTTCGGGAGGGTGGAGCACCCCTGGGA
>CAZLOC010000257.1:2533-5827 GCA_964560935.1 uncultured Anaerolineaceae bacterium
GTCTGGAGATCGGTGGCACCTGGTATGGACTTGAATTCCAGCGCACAGTGGTGAATACGGAGTGCAAATATTTATTGCTCAAGTATGCTTTTGAATCGTTGAATTGTATTCGCGTACAATTCAAAACCGACCTGCGTAACGAGCGCTCGCAGCGTGCCATCGAACGAATCGGGGCAAAACGCGAAGGCGTATTACGCAATCACATGATCTTGCCCGATGGGTGTTTTCGCGATTCGGTGTTTTATAGCATCCTTGACAGAGAATGGCTGGAAGTAAAAACCCGGCTAGAAAAGATGCTTCAGATCAGATGATTTGACAAACTTCGCAGGCTATTTAGATCATTCGCGAGTGATGAATTGTCTAATTTCCGTTTCTGGAAGAGGGTGGGCAAACTTATAGCCTTGACCGAACGGACATTTCAGCGCTTTTAATAGTTTTTCCTGTTCCTGTGTCTCTATCCCCTCTGCAATGACATTAAGTTTCATGGCATGTGCCATATCAATTATTCCCCGAACCAGATTTATATTTTGTTCATTCTCCATCTGGTTGACAAACAGACGATCAATCTTTAAGGTACTGATCGAGAATCGATGAAGATATCCAATGGAGGATTGACCGGTGCCAAAATCGTCTAAATGAAGGTCAACTCCTATTTCATTGAATTTCTCGATATTTATTATTGTTTCTTTCTTATTTTCCAAGATCGTACTTTCAGTGATCTCCAATTTCAGGCGTGATGGGTTTAGAGACGAGGCTTTTAGCGCTTTTTCAACTATTTTATAGAAATCAGGATTTGCTAATTGTTTTCCTGAGACGTTGACGCTGATAGACAGTCTCCGTCCCTGGCGGGTCTGGTTTGACCACTCTGTTAGCTTTTGGCAGGCGGTTGTCAGTACCCATTCTCCGATTGAGTGTATTAATCCTGTCTCTTCTGCAATGAATATAAACTCAGATGGAAGAATTTGGCCATGCTTTGGATGTTCCCAACGAATGAGCGCTTCAAACCCTTTTAGTTTGCCCGTATTAAGAGAAATGATGGGTTGGTAGACCAATACGAATTCATGGTTCTGGACTGCCAGGTAGAGTTCTCTCTCTAACTCCAAACGGCGAAGTATCTGTTCCCGCATAATGGGGTTGAAAATTTCGAATCTAGCTTTCCCAAGTCCCTTGGCTTGATACATGGCGATATCCGCATCACGGAGTAATTCCTCGGGGTTTGTATATTCAGGAGTTCCTACCACAACGCCCATGCTTGCGGTGAGGCGAACAGAGGTACCTCGTACCTTCAAAGGCTCAGAAAAAATACTCAAGATTCGTTCGGCGATACCGGTGGGACGCTGTATGCTGTCAATACCTTCGAGAAGGATTACGAATTCGTCTCCCCCCAGCCGCGCAACTGTGTCTAAATCAAAAACAACTCCCTTCAATTTGTTTGCAATTAACAGTAGAAGTTCATCGCCGGCCTCATGGCCAAGACTGTCGTTTACATTTTTAAAGTTGTCAAGGTCAAGATATAGAACAGCGAATGAATAACGTCTTTCTTTATTGGAGTACTGGATTATGCGTTGAAGACGTTCAGTCAGTAAATTTCGATTAGCAAGACCAGTAAGTGCGTCATGTAAGGCATCGTGTTGCAACTTGTCTTCCGCTTGCTTGCGTGTTGTGATATTTGAATGTGAGCCAACGGTTCTTAGAAGCCCTCCATTTTGATCGTAGACCGCAATTCCTCTGGATAGCACCCAGATATAGTGCCCTTCTTTATGTTGCATGCGATATTCGATTTCAAACGGCTCATGTTGAACTTGGAATAACTGGCCAAGGGAGTGGCTAACAAGGGTGACATCTTCCGGGTGAATACGCCCTCGCCATTCCTCTGGAGAATCACTGATTTCTTCTGGTTTGTAACCGAGCATTTCTTTCCAGCGTGGAGAGTAGTAAACACTGTTCTGCGTGAAATCCCAATCCCATAGCCCGTCGCTAGCTGCCGAGGCTGCCAGTGCATAGCGCATTTCGCTTTCTTCCAGCTTTTGTCTTCTGATTGTTTCAAGTCGATCACGGTGGGTCTTATGCACTACAATCATTATTCCCCCAAATAACATGTAACTGGCAGTAATTAAATAAGCAAAATCTATGGTGAAAGATGAGTTGAACAAGGGTTGAGAGGCAATAATGATCAGAAGGATGATAAGTTCGGCAACCAGATATTTGAAAGGTCGAAACAGACTGGATACTAGCAGAGGTAGAAATAGAAATAGAAAAAGGAATGGGTTTCTGTTAATAATAGCTTGTGCCAGAATTGAACCAATACCAGATAAATCGAATGCGATACCTGCAATGATGTGATAACCTATACGATTGAAAATATATAATGCCAATAGTGAAGTTAGTGCCGCACCGGCAGCCAGAAGACTGGGTAATGAGATTTCGTTGGTTGCAATCTGTGCTGTGATGGAGATCAGTACCCCGGGGATCGTAGCTAATATAATAGCGGCGAGCAATTTTGAATTTGCACGCTGCTCTTCGTCAATTATTCTCTGGTGAGGAGTTGTTAAAAACCCCAAAAATCTACTAAACCACTTCATCTATATTTAAGTCTCCAGTGAAGATTATATTAAACGTTACATTCTTAGTCCATTGTGTTTCCATGACAACAAAAAAGTTGATACAGGTATTCCTTGGTTCATTCTGACATTTGATCATCTAAGAAAAGACAGGGAACGGCGACTGTACCGTTCCCTGTTTGGATAAAAAGTGGATGGATTATCTTCGCCCGCCTTGACGATCGTTACCACGACCTCCACGGCGATCACCACCGCGGCCTCCTGGTCGATTGCCGCTGGGACGTCCACCACCGCCCCCGCTGCGGGGTTTATCATGCTCACGAGCTTCCTCGGCGCTCCAGCCTTCGAGCACGGCCTGGCGCGAGAGACGGATCTTGCCCATCGGATCGATGTCGGTGATCATCACGGTGATCTCGTCGCCCATCCCAACCACGTCTTCGACGGAGTTGACGCGTTCGGAATCGAGCTGGGAGATGTGTACCAGGCCATCCGTGCCGGGCAGGATTTCCACAAACGCGCCAAAGGATTCGATGCGCACCACTTTGCCTGTGTAAATGCGACCGATTTCCGGGCTCTCCCCCAGGGCTTCGATGCGTTCGATGGCGATCTTAGCGCCTGCGCCTTCTACCGCTGCGATGTAGACCGTTCCGTCTTCCTCGATATCGATCCTGGTGCCGGTCTCTTCCTGTAAGGCGCGGATATTCTTGCCACCCGGGCCGATCAGCGCGCCGAT
>CAZLOC010000258.1:0-5730 GCA_964560935.1 uncultured Anaerolineaceae bacterium
GAAGGCACGCAGGTCATCGCGTTTTCCGTCCGTAACCCGCACGGTATACTGGTGGTAGACGTGTATGCAGCCATCAGGCTCGTAGGGAACGACAACACCCTCCAGGTGGTCGCTAAGGAAGCGGGCATTTGCGCGCCTCTGTTGGTTTCTAAATTCCAACTTCTTGAGCTGCTCCAGGCCAATTGCGGCATGCACGTCGGTCATGCGGAAATTAAAACCAAGCTCGTCGTGGTGATAGCGCCGGCGCATTCCATGCTGGCGTATAACCCGGCACTTCTCATCGATGGTGTCGTCGTCGGTTGTGATCATCCCTCCTTCAGCAGAGGTCATATTCTTGGTGGGATAAAACGAGAATGTCCCGATTCCAAAGGAGCCCGCCCTCCTTCCCTTATACATCGCCCCATGGCTCTGGCAGGCGTCCTCAATCACCACCAGCTGGTGTTTCCTGGCTATCTCCAGGATGGGGTCCATGTCGCAGCACAGGCCGAAAAGGTGGATTGGCAAGATGGCCTTCGTTCGGGGTGATATCGCAGCTTCCAACTGCGCCGGGTTGAGATTGTATGTGGCAGGATCGATGTCGACGAACACCGGACTTGCACCGGTATACAAGATGCTGTTGGCGGAGGCAATGAAAGTGAACGGGGATGTGATCACTTCATCTCCCTCTCCAATTCCAGCTGCCAGCAGGGCAACATGCAGTGCGGTCGTACCTGAAGAGGTCGCAACGGCGTGCTTCACCCCGCACATCGCCGCGAAGGATTCTTCGAAGGCTTTAACTCTCGGACCCTGGGCTATCATACCCGAGTCCAGAACTTCCAGGACGGCCCGCTTTTCTTCTTCACCGAGTTGAGGTTTAGCGATGCTGATCATTGAATTTGCGACCAATCCTTTAATAGAATTTCGACTATCTGCCCACATTTGGGACACCTGGCAACGATACTGTCCCCCTCTTGCGAAACTTTTTCGAGTCGTTCGCCGCATGGGCAAACAAAACCATGCAGGCGGGCAGGATTCCCCCAGGCCAGTCCATGATTCGGGATATCCTTCGTAACCATGCTGCCGGATCCGACCATTGCCCACGCTCCGACCGTGATCCCGCAGCGGATTGTGGAGTTTGCCCCCAGCGCCGCTCCTTGCCGGATGTGGGTCAGATCAAGTACCCAATCATCCGCTGCTTTAAGCGATCCATCCGGATTGATCGCCCGCGGTTTGCGATCGTTGGTAAAGCAAACATGGGGGCCAATAAATACCCCGTCTTCAACCGTTACACCATGATAGACGGAGACATAGTTTTGGATCTTTACATTATCTCCCAGCTTTACACCAGCATCGACATAAACCCCTCTTCCGAGAATACAATTTCTCCCGATCTGAGCTCCTTCGCGAATCTGGGTCTGGTGCCAGATTTTGGTTCCTTCTCCGATTTCAGCCTGTTGGGACACTTCAGCGGTTGGATGGATGTAGATCGTCATTGTTCATTTCCCCAAAGCGAGTCCTGTAGAAAAAAAGAAAATAATGTAAGGCATTCACGCTACCAGGGCTTGGACTGCAAATTCCAGATTTTGCTTGTTCACCAGATTACGTATGTGCTGGGCCAGGCGAAGAGCATTGAGACCCTCGATAACCGAGACACAGGGCGTGCAATGGTTGGAGATGCATGCCAGGAAGTGATTTATCTCCAGCTCGAGTGGTTCAGAGTTAGGCACCAGGATTCGTTGGATCAGACTCTCCTGTTGATATTTCACTCCACTGTGGTTATTAGCGAAATATTCACCAGTGGAACACCGATGAATATTTATGTTCTTATTTAGAAAATCTGCCTCGATGAAGGCTTCCTGGCAGGTAACTTCGACGGCCCTGATTTTTTCTTCTGTGACCCTCGATGCAGTTAATGTAATCAGGGGACCGCCGCAATAAAACAACTGTGCCACCACGTGGTCCAGGCTATCGCTAAAAGGCATTAATCCATAAGCGCTGATCGAAGCTGGTTCTCCGCTCGTCAAGTCGAGGCAGAGATCAAGATCATGGACCATGAGATCAAGAACAACATCAACATCTTTATTACTGACCTTGTATGGGCTGAGTCTGCGAAAGCTAATCGCCAACACCTTGACACTTTCCATGACTTTTTTCAGTTCCAGGAAGGTTGGATTAAACCGTTCTATGTGTCCCACCTGGACGATCAAGCTGCAGTCATCGACCAACCGGGCCAATTCCTCTGCATTTTCTAAAGTCTCTGTGACGGGTTTTTCAACCAGCACGTGGACGTTATATTCCAGACACCGCCTGACCAATTCAAAATGCGTGGGAGTGGGTGTCGCAATTGTGACCGCATCAACCTGCTCTAAAAGATCTTCAACCTGCTGAAAACCAGGAATTTCATACTTCGTGGAGATCTCGATCATTTTCAGGGGATCGATATCATAAACACCAACAAGCTGAGCACCCTTTTGATTGGCATAAACCCGACAATGATGCTTCCCCATCCTGCCTAAGCCGATAACTCCTGTTTTTATTTGCTCCATTGTACGTCCCCTCCTTCATACCACATTGAACGGTCAAATCTGAAGAAACAACTAATGAAAGCTGATTACGAACCCCGTGACCGGTAATAGTAATAGCTTCGATTCTGCTCAGCGTCATTCACAACTACGCCGATCTTTCTGGCCTTTATGTCGTAGAGTTGCTTACTTACTTCTCGCACTTCCTCTTCACGGGTGAAATTTCGGCGGCAAACCAAAATGACGCCATCCATAATTGGCGCCAGCACGGAAGCATCCGTAACCGGTAAATAGGCAGGTGTATCAATGATGACCACGTTGTACAGGCTGATCAACTCTGCGATCAATTCCTTCATTTTGCGCGACCCCAGGAGCACTGTCGGATTGGGCGGTAATGGCCCACTGGTGATAAGGTTCAATCCCGGATAACGGCTGGGAAGAATGGCATCTTCTAAACGAACCGTTTGGTTCAGGATATTGCTCAGACCAACTTTGTTGGACAAACCAAAATATTTATGCAAATTTGGAGCCCGCATATCTGCATCCACGAGTATGACCTTCTGCTGGTTTTGGATGGTTACCAAAGCCAGGTGTGTAGAAATCGTAGATTTACCCTCGCCCGGGACCGCGCTCGTTATCATTAGCGTGCGGGGTACAGGGCTTTTCGATCCATTCTGGTGAAAGGTGAAGATATTCGTGCGCAGGCGCGTAAAGGATTCACTTAAGAGCATATCGGATTGAATATTGCCACTCTTCGGCAGCGATAAAAGTTTGCTTTCAACATTGGGTATTTTAGAGAGCAGCTTCATACCCGTAATCGATTCGATCAGATCAGACGAATAAACACGCTTGTTCAGATTCTCAAACAGGAAAGCCAGACCAATTCCTCCGCACAAGCCAATCAAAACTCCCAGGCTGATGTTGAGTAACCTGCGCGGCTTGACAGGTGATAGGGGCATCGCCGCAGGTTCGACTATCGTGATGATATTTGCCCGCATTGTTTCCCGCAAACTTGCCTGGTCATACTGGTCTAGCAAATATGCATACGTTTTTTCTTTCAACTCTACCGTCTGATTTGCTGCTTCAATCTCCTCTGCCGCCTCCGGAGATTGGGCGACCAGGTTCTCAAGCTCACTGCGTGCCTGCTTTAATTCAGCTTCAGCCTGCGGTAGTTGACCTTCCAGTATCTCCAACGGGCTCTTCCCACCACCTGAATATAACTCTTTACCCTGTTCGACGAGAATTTCCGCCAGAGTATTCGCAGCTGCCTGCGCCAGACCAGGATCGGCACTATCCACTGAGATTTTAATCAACTCCGTACTGGGCACGGATTCCACTTCGATATGTGGAGTCGCAGGGATATCCAGTCTCTTCCTGAGCTCTTGCAGGACCGGGCTGGATGTGGCGATTTTCACATATGTGTTCATTAATCGGTCGGCATATATGAAATCGGAATAGGTCACGGATCCGCCGGCAGCCGATGCAATCCTCAATGTGGTCGTCGCCGAATAAACTGGCGTAATCATAAACGTGGCGATTACAACTACAACAACTGTGACAACAGTTGTGACCAGTACAACCCATTTATTCCCCATTAAAATTGCAAGATACCCCTTCAATTCCATTGAATTAATGTCCTTTTATTAAGTGAAGAGAAGTAAGCTTGCATATGGCCAGAGAGTAAACTAATTGGACCATGTAAGGTCAAAATTCGATTTTCTTTACAATGGTCCCTGGCTGCCACTTGAGCATGTCATAACTCTTCTGAGTGACCAGGAAGCGTAAACGGCCTTTCTCAACAACCAGTCTCACCTCACCAAATTCACCAAGTGAAACCAAAGCTTCATCGATCATCTTAATATGATCGGGCAATAGAAACTGGTTCCCGCATTCTTCAACTTCAGCTGTCAGCAGGTGATCGGTCCAGGTCTTGGTCATAAGTGCCTCGCCATGCAGTGAGAAATTATGTTGAATTGATTTTAGGAGGGGAATAGAGTGAGATACAAAAGCACTTCGTGGGATTTTTCACCTCTTCGAAGCGCTTTGATGATTAGGATTCAATTGTAGATTATCTCTGTTCGTGCTCCGCCCTTCCGACATGGATTTCTTGTCGGTTATCGAACCTTTAAGGCTTGTCGACCGGAATCACTAGAGGATTCCACGGCGTCCCATACCGACGGCAAATTGCCCTTTATGCACCAATAAAAAGTATTTGGTCTGGGAAAAAAAACAAACCGGCTACCGGCCGGTTTCGCTATTTGCTCCCATAAGACCCTCTTATCCCCACGGATAGTGAAGCGACCACTTAGGTCTTATGATCAATGCATCCGATGAGTGCTACTAGTATATTTTGTTCTTAATGTTATCTTCTAAATTAATTGTTTTTAATATAGCATCAACAATCCTGAAAGTCAATAGTGAATCTCAATTGTCACCAATTTGGTTGAATTCTCTAATCTTACCCAATTAATTGGGACATTCCGTCTGGATCTTGGCTTCCTGGAAGTCTAAACTTCTCCGTAAGTAGGCCATGTCGGCGGAAACTATCAATAGGAAGGCCACTTGGAAATTACCCCGTCTGGATAACTAGCCAGTCGGGATAGGGTGTTCGATAAAGAGCACAGCTGCTATAACGGTGGCGCGTACGTTGTAGCCTTCATTCTGCGGGCTGCTTACTTATCTCGGTTACGCCACAGGTCTTTAGTGTCAGGGAAGCTGGTTAATCCGAAAGCTGAGGCTCCCAGCATACCGAAGTTTTCTATTACCTTTATCCAAAAGGTAATCTCAAGTATGCGGGCTTGATTGATTGCCTGACCAATGGCCGTTTAATACTTAAAATCTTGTACCTCGTGTAGATGCCAAAATTATTGTCTTGTCACCAAGGCTGACTGCCAATGCAGCACTCTGGCATTACATCTCTTCGGATTTGTAATCTTCGATACAGAAAAAAGCAAAATAGTATGTAGGATAAAAGTACTATGTAAATAAGGTTGACAATAATCGACAAAATGTTAAGATAATCGCTGTATCTATATTCGGACCTCTTTAAAGGCTGGTGTTAAATGAAGCGATATACATTATTCATATTTATTCTGGTAGGTATATTAACCACTTCTATAGGCTTTACAAGTGTATTAGCTGCCATGCCTGTCGAAGAAGTAAAACCAGATCGCGAAGTAATCGTAGATTCTTCGCTTTCTACCATTTCACCAGGTATAGAACAGCAGCT
>CAZLOC010000259.1:0-5717 GCA_964560935.1 uncultured Anaerolineaceae bacterium
GAGCGCATGTACGAGATGTACAACGTCCATCGCGGCGAGCGCTGCTTTATCATCGGCAACGGTCCCAGCCTGAAGCATACCGACCTGTCCAGGCTCAAGGATGAGTACACCTTTGGCATGAACCGCATCTATCTGCTCTTCCCCGAGCTGGGCTTCACCACCACCTATTTCGCCTCCATCAACGACCTGGTCATCGAGCAGTGTGCCGAGGAGATCGCTGCCCTGCCCATCCCCAAGTTCATCGCCTGGCATTCCAACCGTCACTTCCAGCGCTTCCCTGACGATATGGTGTTTCTCTATACCACCTACACCGGTCCGCAGTTTGCCTACGACATGACCCGCCGCATTTGGGAAGGCGCCACTGTCACCAACGTCGCCCTCCAGCTTGCCTTCTACATGGGCTTCGAGCAGGTCATCCTGATCGGCGTGGATCACAACTTCGCCAGCAAGGGCGACGCTAACAAGACTGTCGTATCCGATGGAGACGATCCCAACCACTTCGACCCGCGTTACTTCGGCAAGGGTTTCCGCTGGCAGTTGCCCGATTTGGACACGTCCGAGATCGGATACGCCAGGGCCCGCAAAGCCTACGAAAAAGCCGGACGCAAAGTATTGGACGCCACTGTCGGCGGCAAGCTGACTATCTTCCCCAAAGTGGATTATGAATCGCTCTTCTAACCTTCAACTTTCAACCTGCAACTTGCAACTTTCCCAGCCTTGAACCTGCCCTCGCTATCTCAAACTCCCCTGGTCTCCATCGTGACCCCGTCTTACGACCAGGCCGCCTACCTCAAGCAAACGCTCACATCCGTGTTCGAGCAGGACTACCCGCGCCTGGAATATCTCGTCGTAGATGGTGACTCGACTGATGGCAGTGTGGAGATCATCAAAAAGTATGCTGACAAGCTGGCCTGGTGGGTTTCCGAAAAGGATAGTGGCCAGGCAGAGGCCATCAACAAGGGATTTTCTCGCGCCAGGGGGGAAATCGTTGCCTGGCTCAACTCGGACGACTATTACCTGCCTGGAGCGGTTTCAGCGGCGGTGAAAACTTTTCAGCAAAACCCTGATGTTGTGCTGGTCTATGGAAATATGCTTGCTGTCGATGATCGTGGACAGACCACCAATCTGCTCAAATATAACCAATTGACACTCGAAGACTTGCTGTGTTTTCAGATCATCGGTCAACCGGCGGTCTTTTTTCGACGTGAAGCCCTCGAAACAGCAGGGCAACTTGACATCACCTATCATTGTTTTCTTGACCACCATCTCTGGTTGCGTATAGCCTTGCAGGGACGAATCCTCCATGTGGACGAAACCTGGGCTGCGGCGCGTTACCACTCCGAAGCCAAGAACCGCGCCAAGGCTGCTGAATTTGGTCGCGAAGCCTTCCGCATTCTGGATTGGGTGCGTAAACAGTCTGGTTTGGCGGAGGCAGTTGCAGGCGTAGAAAGATGCGCTCGCGCCTCCGCTCATCGCGTAAATGCGCGCTATCTGCTCGATGGCGGCCAGCCGTGGCAGTCACTTGTATCCTGGTCTCGTGCTCTAATCATCCATCCGCCAACAGCCTTGGCACGATTGAATATCCTTGTTTCCGCACTTTTGCGTCTCAGCGGGCTCGGCAGGTTGCGCGAGATGGTTTTGCAACGTCGGCAAGCCAGGTTTAAGCAGCGTTAATCCCCAAATCGACGGACTTACGATACAATACTTTTTCGATGGAACAAAAGCCGTTTTTTGCATCGTCGCGCGTGGTCCTTGCACTAACTTTGTTTCTCTTGTTTGGTGTTGCTCTGGCAATCCGCATCTATGACATCATGGATTTGCCTTTAGACTTCCATCCCACACGGCAATTGTTTTCTGCGGTCAAGGCGCGCGGCATGTATTATGAGACGTTGCCTGATGTCCCGGAATGGCAACGTGAATTTGCCATCCAGCAGTGGAAGACCAAGGTGACCATCGAGCCGGAAATATTGGAGCGGTTGGCGGCTTCCATTTATCGGTACACAGGTGAGCAATTGTGGATTCCACGCTTGATTTCGGCTGTGTTCTGGTTGATGGGTGGGATCTTCATCTACTTGCTGGCGCGTGACATGATTTCAGTGGATGGGGCAGTACTGGCATTGGCGTTTTATCTCCTCGTACCTTATGGTATTTTTGCCAGCCGTAGTTTCCAGCCTGACCCGCTGATGGTGGCGCTGGTAGTAGCCTTTTGGTGGCTCGTTTATCGCTGGGCTATCTCCCCTCTCCCCCAGGGAGCCCCCCCGTTCGGGCCGCGAGCCCGCCGGGGCGAGACGGCCTTCGGGGATGATAAGGGGGTGGGGTGGAAATGGGCGATTCTCGCCGGTTTGGTTGGTGGACTGGCGATCTTCGTCAAGTTTGTAGCCGCGTTCTTCGTGATTGGCGGCGCGCTGGGTGCGCTGCTGGGACGCTTCAAACTGCGCGAGTTGTTCCACAATCCGCAGGTGTGGACGATGGGCGTGCTTGGTGTGTTGCCTGGAGCAGCCTGGATCATATATGGCAAGCTCGTGTTGGGATTATTTGGCGGCGATTTGAGTGGGCGTTTTATCCCGTCGTTGTTGGCCAGCCCGCTGTTTTATATTCAATGGCAGACAAAGGCGGATACTGTTGCAGGCGGTATCGGGATCATGCTGGGGTTGTTGGGGCTGTTTCTCGTTCGAGAGCGGGTTGTAAGGGCGTTCCTGTTGGGGATCTGGGGGGCATACTTGGTTTTTGGTCTTTATTTCAATTATCACATTTCCACGCATGATTATTACAGTCTACCGCTTATCGCGATCGTGGCGGTTTCGCTGACTCCGCTTGGAAATTGGTTCTTCACTCGTTTAGGGGAGGCAGGTTCAGGCTGGGTTCGAGGCGCGTTGTTCGTCGTCTTGTTGTATGGCGTCTTTTCGACGGTGTGGCATGTCCGCAACGAGATGAAGTCCGTGGATTACCGTCCGCAAGTAGCGTATTGGGCCGAGATACGTGAAACGTTGGGAACCCAGGCTTCGATCGTCGCGTTGACAGAAGATTACGGCAATCGTCTGGCCTACTGGGGTTGGCAGAAGGCGACTATTTGGCCTTCGTCGGGTGATCTATATCAGGCGGATGCGCGTGGCAATCAGCGTGATATTGAAAAATTATTTACAGAAACAGTGGCTAAAAAATCTCTTTTTCTGGTGACCGATCTGGAAGACTTTGCCAAACAGAAGGAGTTGCAGGCGTTGTTAGCAGGTTATCCTGTACTTGTACGGGGTGATGGCTACCTCATTTATGATTTGCAGCACACGCTGGAGACACAACCGTGAACGCGCAAGCGCCCATTCTTGTGACCGGTGCGCACCGCACGGGTACTACCTGGGTCGGCAAGATGCTGGCCGCCAGCCCGCAGGTAGCTTATATCAGTGAGCCTCTCAATGTCTGGCGCCGACCGGGCGTGTTGCGCGCGCCTGTTTCAAAATGGTACACTCTCATCTGCGAGGAAAATGAAGCGCAGTATTTACCTGCCTTCCGTGAAATGCTCGGCTTCCGGTATGGGTTGTGGCGCGAGATACGCTCGTTGCGCTCCCGCAAGGATTTCCTACGCATGGGACGCGATTTCTCGATCTTCCTGCGCGGTCGTTTCCTGCGCCAGCGCCCGCTCATCAAAGACCCGTTTGCGGTCTTTTCCGCGCCCTGGTTTGCCGAACGGCTGGGTTGTCGCGTGGTGATCACTGTGCGGCATCCGGCGGCCTTTGCCAGCAGCCTCAAGCGCCTGAACTGGCCTTTCGACTTTCGTGACCTGCTGGAGCAGCCAGTGCTTATGCAAAGATGGTTGGGAGTCGATCGGGCTGAAATGGAGCTGATAGGGACAGACGATGTTGTCGGGCAGGCGGCTTTGCTCTGGCGGATGGTCTACCGCATCGTTGCCCGGACGATGAAACTGCATCCGTTATTCATCGTAGTTCGCCACGAAGATCTTTCCCTAGACCCTGTTTCTGGCTATCGAGATTTGTACGCCGCTCTTGATCTGGACTTTACACCGAAGGTCGAGCAGACGATCTTGAATGCCAGTAGTGCTGAGAACCCGGTGGAATTGTCGAAGAAAAAAGTTCATGCAGTGAAGCTGGACAGCCGCGCGAATTTGGATAATTGGAAGAAACGTCTGAGCGCGGATGAGATCATACGTATTCGTAAAATGACAGGAAAAACTGCGAAATTGTTTTATTCGGATGAGGAATGGTAAAGGACATGATTGATAAGCCGCAAGTTTCATTCTTTGGCAAGTCATGGCTGGTTAATTTAATCGTAATTATGCTTTTCGTCATGGGATTTGGTATTCGCATGGTTGATTTAACCGACCTGCCGTTAGATTTCCATCCTACACGACAATTTCTATCGGCGATTAAAGCGCGCGGTATGTATTACCAATATGCCAATGATGTTCCCGAATGGCAACGAGAAATAGCCGTTCAGCAATGGAAAGATGCGGACGTTTTCGAGCCGGCTGTGAATGAAACCATTGTTGCCGGGTTATACCTGCTCTTCGGTGAGCACTTGTGGTTGGCGCGCATTGCTTCGTCAGTATACTGGTTGCTGGGTGGGCTGGCATTGTTCTCATTGGCCCGTCGCATCGCTTCGGTAGATGGCGCTATTGTTGCGCTTGCCTTTTACCTGTTTTTAGGATTTGGGGTGATCGCCAGCCGATCCTTCCAGCCAGATTCTTTGATGGTGGGATTAATCTTAGGTGGTTTATGGTCTTTTGAACGTTGGCACGCAGAAAAAACCTGGAAATGGACGGTCATTACTGGCCTGTTGAGCGGCATGGCAATTTTTGTCAAAACAGTCGCGATATTTCCCTTACTGTTTGCATTCGCTTTGATCCTTTTGACAACCCACGGACTGAAGCAAATCATTAAAGATCCGCAGATATGGGTGCTGGCAATTATCACAGCATTACCAACGGCTGTCTTTATGATCGATAGCATATATGTTTCAAAAAGTTCTAACTTGTCCGCAGATTTGCGTTTTTTCCCCAGTTTTTGGATAGATCCGACATTCTACGTTCGCTGGAAGAATATGATTGGAAACACGCTTGGCTTCGGTCCCTTTTTAGTGGCTTTGCTGGGGCCATTCCTGGTGAAACCGGGCAAGGATCGATCACTTTTGCTCGGACTTTTATTTGGGTATATGATCTACGGCTTCGTATTTTCTTATCATTTCATCACGCACAATTACTACCAGTTACCTTTATTTGTGTTTATTTCCCTGTCACTTTCAGCGGTTGGAAAAGTGATATTCAAATATTTGACTGAGACCAATGGGTCATCCAATTTTGTGCGCTTGGCTGTGGCAGGGGTTATCCTGGTTGGTATAGGCTTTGAGATGTGGAACGTTCGTGTAGATCTCGTCAGGAACGACTACCGGGATGAACCACAGTTCTGGGCCGATCTGGCGAACAAATTGGGACGTACCAGTTCTGTCGTTGGGTTGACTCAAGATTACGGCAATCGCCTAGCCTATTGGGGATGGAAAATAACCGAACAATGGCCAACTACGGGTGATCAGAATCTTAGGGAACTGGCAGGTAAGGCAAAAACGTTTGATGAAATCTTTGCTGAACGCGTCGGAGGAAAACAATACTTCCTTGTTACAAATTTCAATCAATTTGACAGCCAGCCGGATTTAAAGGAAAAACTGTTCGATAACTATCCGGTCCTTGAGCAGACTTCGGATTACATCAT
>CAZLOC010000260.1:0-5717 GCA_964560935.1 uncultured Anaerolineaceae bacterium
ATGCAGGGCTGCCGGACTGGTACGAGGCCGCCCGGGACTCGGAGAAGCGATGGGGAACACCCATCCAGGTTCAGCTCGCCATCATCCGCGCCGAATCGAGCTTCAAGCACGACGCCAAGCCGCCCCGCGACACCTTCGTCGGAATACCCATGTGGTCGCGTGTCTCCAGCGCGTACGGCTACGCCCAGGCAACGGACGAGACCTGGGACGACTACCGCACCGCCACTGGACAACGCAGGGCGAGCCGCACCGATTTCACCGATGCGACCGATTTCGTCGGCTGGTACACGGACCAAAGCCAGAAACGCCTCGGTATCTCGAAGTGGGACACCTACAACCAGTACCTCGCCTACCATGAAGGCCAGGGGGGCTACAGCCGCAAGACCTACGCGCGCAAGGACTGGCTGGTGCGTATCGCCCGTAGAGTGGACAGTTGGGCGCGCAGCTACGGGGGCCAGCTTCGAAGCTGCCGCGCACACTTAGAGCAATGACCAGGGTGGCCAGCCTGTGCCCATTGCACGCTCAGGCCCCTATCCCCGGCTGGACCGAACACCGGCCGCTCCCGCTAACGCCCGGCCGCCGGTCAGTTGACTCCCGTACGCGGGCCGTACATCTGCCGCCGATCGCGATTGCACGCCATTCGAAGCAACGATGCCGGCAGGAATCTGATCAGAACGACCCGTATGCCAGCTCTTCCACGGCCCGCCATTCTGGGCATTTCGCGTAGACATCCCGACTCGACTGTAACCTGTCGATGATCTCTGCGGGAAGATGATTTTTTGAAGTGTTCGCCTTCCGAGCGAATTCTTCCCTAGGAATAACCGAGACATCCAGATAACTGCCGAACAATTCGACGAAGTCGCGCTCAAAATGCTCCGTGCGCAAAAATCTCACCTTCCCTCCTCTCAGGAGAGGCCGGGGTAGAAATTTATTGATGTACCTGTCGGCATGATTCACAGACCCCCCCCTTTCCAGGAACCTGCCCTCCAGCAAAAATTCAGGATTGTGGGGGAGCTGCGGCGACCGTTCATACTCGAAGTTGTATCTGCTCGCAAGCCAGGACGGGAGCCGCCGAATCGGACAAATGACGGTTCGCTCTCCCAGAACGAACGCAGGGCTGCGCGCTTCACGATCCGCCACGGAATCGTGCCAAACTCTGGCCGTATCCCCTCTCGGATCAATCGAGTCTTGAAACAGCCCTGGCACATCGGACAAATACCGTTTAAACAGCTTCTCGATCTTTGCGCCCGCGCATTTCGGAAAGTGTAGCCATACGAAATCATCGCTATATATCATCGCCTTCCTCACAACTCTCCATTCGGGCCATCAATGATCTCCGACTTTCATTTCGCGGGAGACCCCTCCTAGTGACCCCGCCGCCTCACCGGGCATGCGATACGTAGGCGAGTATGTCTGCGAACTCACCCTGCGTCAACCTGCGTAGGTTTCGAGTGCCCAACGAGTCATCTCCCACCATCAGCGGCTCCGGGTCAACACCGAACTGCGCCAGCTTTCTATTTCCTATCTCGAATGGCACCATATAAGCGCGTCTCTGGTCAGGCCCGAACAGTACGCATTTCGGAGAGTGGTTTTCCATATCATACGACAACAACCGCGTAGCAATTCTTTCATGCTCATCCTTTGACACATCCAAGTTATTCAATATCCTGAGGAACTCAAGGGCCTTCGGGCCCAGCGAATCATTCACATCCTCTTCCATGTGGCCCAGCCCTTCGTGATTCAGCCCTACTGCTTCGCAAAAGTCGATTCGGATGTCCCTCGATTCGAGAGCCTCCCGCTCATAGCGGCGGACAATCAGGTTACTAACCCCAAACACTCCCGCCCATCCTTTAAGTATCCGAAAATAGTTTGGGTACGCTCTTTTGTCTTTGACATATTCATCAAAGTCGGCCCGTAGTCGCGCCCCCCACCACTTCACCTGCATATTGTACGCGGACTCCACAAGTAGATCCTGGCGCCGGATATATGCCACGACTTTCACGGAGTCTGCCATTGCTCTTAAGGACTTAGACAGCGACTGTATTGCGTCCAGATCGAAGGTGCAAAACTCCTCGGAGCTCAGGACAATTTTCGTACATCCTTTCGAGCTGGCGCTCTCCATCGCGGCACGAAGGTATGCGTCGCCCCCTCCTTCGAGTACAGCCACCGGACCCCACGGTGAAGCCTCCCTGCCCTGAAATGACCATGCCACCGTGTGATGCGCACAGGTGAGCAAGCCTTCTTGGGGGTAATAAGTCTGACATCGGCGAATCAGGGCCTTCCGGTTTTTCAACAGAAACAGCTGGAGGGCGGTACTACCCGTCTTATGCCAACCTATATGAATTATGAAGTTCACGTGCCCGTCCCTATCAAACTACCGGCCCACCTGATGAGGGAAACAACGGCGATCCAGAACGCCGTCCAATTTATCGGTCATCTACTCACCGAGTCCCCAGACAATGTTTGTCAGCGTACTTCAGTCTGTATCCACGTCCCCACTAGACGCATTTGCCCGCATCTGTCAACGAGCGCCGCTCACCTGTAGCGCCAATCGTCCGGATCTGCATGATCTTGCCACATGATCGAGCTGGGTGCTCGCCAAACGCCGTATTAGATCAGACTTCCCCAGTAGCCATTTTGGTGTCCACGCCACATACGATACAGGGCGAATTCAAGAGCAAGAAATCGCCATCAAGAGGCATGATCGTCACTTGGTCCCCGCTCTGCAACATTTCTTCGGGTCGAAAGCGGAATGCGAAGCCACAGCGTCCTGTTGGATGGAGGCCCCGCGCTTTCAACGCAGGCCGATCCTGATCCGCAACCGAGCACGCCACCTCTCTGCCATTGACCAACAACGCCAGCCGCACCGGGTGATCGAAATTCCCCCCTATGGCCCAGCCGAGAACGGCGTTCGGTTTGACGAGCATTACCTGTCCAGTATTCCGCATTGCATCGCCCCGGAAAGGCCGTCGCCGGCCTCTCCCCTGAGCGGGCCGAATCTCCTTCCTTCGTAGCAAATGGACCAAAGATGCCACTTGCTCCGGGGTCTTTCCATTGTTTCCCGCGGGCGCTACCTCTCCGAGCACCTTGATCAACTCGCACACGGCATCCGGGTCCGGAGTCAATAAATCCGATTCATCTCGCACATCCCCCGGCTGGTGTGAACCTAGTTCCTCCCCTAAAGGCTCACCAAGCCGCGCCTCCATCCACTCGATATCGGCGCGATTTCTCTCCAGGATCGGCCGGATGAGATCCGGCGAAAAGCGAAACTTACCCGCGGCAAGCGCCCCAAGGATGTTTCCCAATCTCTGACCCTCCTGCGCTGTCATGTCCACGGAGCCGAACTCCTTACCAAACTTCCGATAGCAATAGAGAAGCGCAACGGCATGCCGCGAAAGCGATTCGTTCGATCGAATAATCCGGCCCTTCGGCAGATTTATTCCCAGGCGAGCACAAAAGTCCTGGACTACACACCCACCTGGAAACGATTCCGGGCTGAAGTGCCACAAGCGCACGTTCTCGCGACCAAACAGGTCGTCGAATTTGCTGAAACATTTTTCGTAATTGCAGTACTGCGCCTCCGGCTGGAACTGATCTAAACGCCCCTTAACGCGCTGCTGAAACGCGCTTGACATGAATCCCGCCGGAGACCGCACATACGCGACGACATCGACCCTGTCAAAATGGTCATCAAGGTAGTCATGTAGATGAGACAGATCTGGACGCGAGAGTAAACTGATGCTTTCTCCGGAGATGATCAGTGTTCTCTCTTGGGCCCCTTCAATCGCCGACTCTAGACGCGCCCGTACCCGCGCCCTGTACGCCGCGACATCCGCCATATCTCGCAGATTCGACTTATGCGCAACATGCCGCTCAGGGTTACCTGAGAATAGCGTACAGATGGGGATACTGTGATTGTGCTGTTTGCCAAGTGGAGCGTAAACAAACTGTTCGTCTTCAAAGCCAGTTAAGCTCCTCTGAATAGAGCTCGAACCGGTCTTGTGCATACCGATATGAATGATGCAATGTGTCATGGCGTGCTGGCTGCTTGTGCTATGTTCAACGGACCAACCGGCTAACAAAACGTCCTGGCACCCAAGATTTCGACCTGGAAAGCCAATGACATTGATCGCGTTATTGAAACATCGGGAGCGATAGCAGGCGACCGGCGCTCCGCAGACATACGCAGGGGCGCAGAGAATAGAAAACAACTGTTGCGGTGCAGGCGTTTTAGCGGACGACAGCCCATCGCCACCGTCACCCGCCGGGAGTTCCTGGGAGATCCGTACCAGCGGCAGGCGTGCCCGCAACCATCGGCTAGCGGAATCATGTCATCAACAGCAACGCAGAGCCCACTGGAGATGAACCCGTCAGGGTCGGCTTAACGCCCAACCATGCATCGTTTCAGGAGTAGCGAGACCCCTGCCGGCCGGTCCAGAAACCGTTGCTGACCAGCCGCCATGTCCGGCAACGATCACGAGACGACCAAGCGTCAAGCACATGGCGCTCTCCGACTGAAAAAAACGGGCGTGCCAAGAAGATACTGACAATTCCTGAGATGCAGTGCACGCCAACACAGGACCAAGTCGCGCCCGACGCCAGGAAAGGGGCGAGCGTTCGGGACGCTTCACGCTGTGACGCTGGACAGTGACTCCGCGGGTAGGTTGGCGGGTTACGTACGCATATACAGGCACGAAAGCGGGCTCGGCCTTCAAGGCCAAGCCCTCGCTTTTTTTGGTCGGGGCGAGAGGATTTGAACCTCCGACCACCTGAACCCCATTCAGCTCTTTTTCGGTTTGACCCCGTCCTATCCAGTAGCGCGTCTGCTCCGCTTTCACTACGATAACAGCCAGTTACGGTCCCGCTTTGTCTCATATTGTCGCATGCTGTTGCACCTGTTACCGCTTCCTCTGGGGGACACAAAGGGCGACACAAAAATCGGCGAAAACGTATCCCGACAGTACGAACAGGTCGGTCCGTACCCAGGCAAAGGGCTCCCTAGCCCCGCAGAATAACACTAGAGGCTGGTCGGATTGAAGCTGGGAAACGAAGGGGACTGAGACATGTCGAGAAGCGGCGAGAACAAGCTCACCGACACGGGACTTAAGCGGGTTCGCCTCTCGGATGGCAAGGCCCTCGTATTGGACGGGGGAGGCCTGCGGACCATCGTCATCGAGACGCGCAGCGGGCGCGTCGCGCGGTTCACGTACCGCTTCCGCCTTGGGCACATTCGTGCGGATATGCGCCTCGGGAGCTGGCCCGACAAGAGTCTAACCGAGCTGCGCGAGCTACGTGACCGGGCACGAGACCTGGTACGCCGAGGCGTGGACCCGCGTGAAGCCGCCCGCGACGCAAGGGCTTACGACGCCCGTGAGAGGGCGGCAACGGAGGCCAGACTGACGGTCCGAGGGCTGTTCGAGAAGTGGGATCGGCTGCACCTCAGGCGTGCCTATAAGGACGGTGGTGCGGAGCCCCGCCGTTACTTTGAAAAGGACATCCTCCCTCTCCTCGGGGACCTTCCGGCAGAAGAGCTCAGCCGAACTCACGTGGCCCGAGTGGTTGACGGCGCCCTGGAACGGAACGCGCCCCGGGTTGCTACACTGCTGCTCGTCTATCTCCGCCAGATAAGCCGTTTGGGCATGGCCCGAGGCTACCTGGAGACCGACCCCACGTCGGCTCTCATTAAGGCCAGCATCCCGACAAATCGCGGCCGGGAG
>CAZLOC010000261.1:0-5703 GCA_964560935.1 uncultured Anaerolineaceae bacterium
GGCTCGATCCATCCATGGCCCCGCAAGGACAGGACACGCTGATCGGCATCGTGCCCGTCGGCCACATGTCCGCGAACGGGGAGCAGGACTGGAGCGCGCTGCGCGACCAGGCGCGGGGACACGTCTTCCGCCGCCTGCGGACCCTGGGCATCCACGACCTGGAAGAACACATCAAATTCGAGGTGAATTTCACACCGCTCTCCTGGCATAAACGTTACAACCTGGTCAAAGGCTCCACGCACGGCCTATGCCACAACCTGACCCAGTTGGGCTATTTCCGCCCCGATTACCAGCATCCGCGCTACCACAACCTGTACTTCACTGGCGCCAGCACGCGTCCGGGCACGGGCATGCCAACCGCCATGGTCTCCGGCCGCCAGGCTGCGCAGCGAATTATGGATGATTTGGTAAGAACCGAATAAACTGCACCCATTATTCGTTTAATATTCAGATACACTACAATCCACAGGGAAAATGTGAAAATCAATTGCCCCGTTCTCTCTGCCCATCTGCCGATCAAGCGCAACCTCACGCTTGCTTACATACTCTCCTTCATCGTTGCCTTCCTCATGACCGCCGCATCCCTCGGCGGTTTTCTCTTCCCATCTGCTATCTACCCAACCGAGGAACTGCGTCGATCTTTCATAGCCAACGATGTGGTCAACCTGGTCATCGGGGTCCCGATCCTGCTTGGATCCATGTGGCTGGCGCGGAGGGGCAAGCTTGTCGGACTGCTCTTCTGGCCCGGTGCGCTGTTGTATGTCCTCTATAACTACATTGCGTATCTTTTCGGGATGCCATCGGGTTTGATCACCTTCGCTTATCTCGCGCTGGTACTGTTGAGTACCTACGTTATATTCGATCTCCTGAGAAGTATCGACCAAAAATCCGTAGGAGAGCAGTTATCCGGTGCCGTGCCAGTAAAAACCGGCGGTTGGGTCCTAGTCCTGTTTGGGGTCATGTTTATCTTCAGAGCGATTGTCATGCTCGCCAGAGCGAGTGCAACTCAGACGGGACTCCCGGTTTCTGAAATCGGGGTCGTGATCGCCGATATAGCCATCTCGATACTCTGGATTGCTGGCGGTGTTATGCTGCTCCGGCAGAGGCCCCTAGGTTACGTCGGCGGTTTGGGGCTGCTCTTTGCAGCGAGCGCGTTGTTTATCGGTCTGATCCTGTTCCTATTCTTACAACCCGCCCTGATGGGTGTGCCGTTCGTCCTGACCGATGTGATCGTGGTCCTGGTCATGGGTATGGTTTGTTTCATCCCCTTCGCGCTTTTTATACGCGGTGCTCTGTCGGACAGGAAACCATCATGACGCAATGCGATTGAGCGTCGAAAACGAACTTTCCCGGAATTCCCTCGGCGTCACCCCCGACCACTTCTTGAAAGCCTTGCGGAAAACACTGGGCTCGGAAAAACCCAACAGGTAGGTGATTTGTTCCACCGAATAATTCTCCCGCAGGTATTTTTGGGCAAGCTTCTGGCGGATATCTTTCAACAAGTCGCTAAACGCGACCCCTTCATCCTCCAGCCGGTTTTGCAGGGTGCGAACGCTGACCGCCATCTCTCTGGCTACTTTTTCGATGGACAGCGCTTCGTCGTCCAGGCGCGAAAGGATGATCTTCGTTACGGCGCGGGTATGCTCGTTATTACGTTCCATTTCAGCCAGGAAATCCTGGGCATATTTTTCGAAATACTCGAGCAGGGCGGGGTTTGCCATGCGGATCGGGGTATTGACGATGCTCATTGCAATCGTAAAGGAATTTTCTTTCCTTCCAAAACGCACCGGGCAGCAGAAAATCCGTTCGTATTCGGCCAGCGATTCTGGCTCCGGGTAGACGAAGGTCACTTCGAGGGGGTTGATTTGGATACCGGTAAATGTCCGCATCATGCGCACGCTACTGGAGAAGGTCGCTTCGAAACAGTGCCGCGACATTTTCGGCGCGTGAGGCGGTGTGAAAAAGATGACCTTGATCTTGTTGAATTTCAGTTCAGCCCGGGCTTCGATCAGGTTGCCGATGATGCGCGAATATCGGGCCGATTTCTCGAAAGCTTCTCCCAGATTTTTGCAGTTCATCATCATGTACCCAAGAATGGACCAACTTCCCGCTTCGGCAAATTCTCCCATGTGCAGGCCAAAATACGGGTCATTTGTGTACTGTGCTGCTTCGTCTTGGATGAGCAAATACGTTTCAATAGGCATATACGCATCGGGCGATTTGACCGACTCTGGGTCAACCCCCAGAGAGTGCAGGAACTCGTCTATGTCAACTTTCAGTGAAGCGAGATAGAGGAACATCTGCGAAAGGACAGTTACAGAGACGCTGATCGGTTCTGGAGAAGTACCCATACTGTAATGATAACTTAAGTCTGCGTAAAATGACACATTTTTTGCAGAAAAGGCCATATGCGAAAGAGCGCGGTTGGACTATGATTATGCTGGCAAAAGACGCGCTCAAGGAAAGGAAATAACCATGCTCGAAACAGAATTTCACTGGAAAAAACTGTACAAAATCTGCGGGATAACCGTCTTGATTCAGTTGGTCTATTCTCTGGTGACCATGATGCTTATGTTCGTCATTGGCGCACAACCCGCAACCGCCCAGGAAGGCTTCAGCATGCTGCAGGAAAACCGTCTGGTGGGTCTCCTGCGGCTGGATCTTTTGACGGTTTTGATCTTTCCGCTGTATTACGTCCTATTTTTAGGTCTTTACTCAGCCCTGCGTCAAACGCACGCTGCTTATGTTACGCTTGTAGCTGTGCTGGGGATTGCCGGGGTGACGCTGTTTCTCGCCACTCCCTCTGTTTTCTCCTGGTTGGCGCTCAGTGACAAATTCGCGGCTGCGGCAACGGATGCTCAGCGGGAGCAACTTCTGGCTGCGGGCGAGGCGATCCTGGCTTCCGATATGTGGCACGGCACCAGCGGGATCATGAGCGGTCTGCTCCTGCAAACGGCCCTGCTCTTGACGTCAGTCTTCATGCTGCGGAGCAGGATCTTTAGCAAGCTCACCGCCTGGACGGGCATCCTCACGCACGGATTGGATTTACTCCACATCCTGGCCGGCCTCTTCTCCCCCATGGCAGGCATCATGCTGATGTGGGTTGCCGGTCCGCTGTATCTGGTCTGGTTTCCCTTGATTGCGCGGGATTTCTTCCGCCTGGGACGAAACAGCTTATAAAGAAAAGGACAAAACTCTATGTCAAACAAAATCCTGGTGACCTACGCCAGCCGGACCGGTTCCACCATCGGCGTGGCTGAAGCAATCGGCAAGACCTTGACCGAAACTGGCGCACAGGTGGATGTGTTGCCCATGCAGGAGGTCAAAGACCTTTCCCACTACAGGGCGGTGGTGGCGGGCAGTGCTATTCAAAACCGACAGTGGTTACCGGAAGCCGCCCAATTCGTGCAGACTCATCGGACTGCACTGAACCAGAAGCCCTTTGCCATGTTTGCAGTGTGCATGACCTTAGCAATGAAGAATGGTGAAAACTATCGCCCGCAGATATCTGAATGGCTGGCACCCGTGCGCAGGCTGGTACGGCCAGTCAGCGAGGGCATCTTTGCCGGGGCCCTGGACATTAGAAAAATCCCTTCGTTTGGTAACAGGCTGAAGTTCCGTCTGAGCGTCCTGTTCGGAGTCTGGTTGGAAGGCGATCACCGTAATTGGAATGCCATCCGTGAATGGACCAATGGGCTCCATTCACAATTGCTCCAGAGTTATTAATAATCGGATTGGGAAGAGGAGTCAAAATGAATCGCGCTACAAAGATTATTGTCTCCACCATCGGGGTTCTGCTCGGCATCGCCGGGCTTGACCACGGCTTTTTCGAGATACTCCAGGGAAATACGCCTACCGATGGCCTGATCATCCAGGCAATTGGTGATGCCCAGCAGATGTGGTTCTACGGAACGGAAGAAGCCTTCACCATCATCCCAAACTTTCTCGTCACTGGAATCCTGGCGGTCCTCGTTAGCCTGGCAATTATCGTCTGGTCAGTTGGTTTCCTCCATACAAGACACGGAGCATCCATTTTTGGTCTGCTCTTTATCGCGCTTTTCCTGGTTGGCGGTGGGATCGCTGCGCAGATCATGTTCGTTCCAGTCACCTGGGCGGTTGCGACTCGCATCAACAAGCCGTTGACCTGGTGGCGGAAAGTACTTCCCGAAGGCATCCGGGGGATCCTGGCAAAGGTCTGGCCGGTCATCCTGGCAATTGGTTCGCTCTCGTTTCTAATCGGGCTGTTCATCGCCGTAACTGGATATGTCCCCGGTGAGAACGACCCCAAACGCATCCTATCCATTTGTTGGTCATTCGTCTTCGGTGGTGGGTTGGGAATGTTTCTTTTGACGTTCGTAGCCGGGTTTGCACATGATATTCAATCTCGAAGACCGGATGGAATATAAAGATGAGAAAAGCAACAAAAACAGTAGCTACATGGTTTGGCGTTGC
This sequence comes from uncultured Anaerolineaceae bacterium, assembly GCA_964560935.1. Classification (GTDB taxonomy): domain Bacteria; phylum Chloroflexota; class Anaerolineae; order Anaerolineales; family Villigracilaceae; genus JAABUE01. Next base: position 4,453 of record CAZLOC010000261.1, read on the forward strand.
TGCCGGAATCGCCGGACTGGAACACGGGTATTTCGAAATCTTGCAGGGGAATACCAAACCCGAAGGGCTGATGATTTTTTCGATGGGGCCGCCTTGCGATCCTGAAGCGATCTGGAACAGATGCGAACCCGCCATGACCGTAATTCCCGACTTTCTACTGACCGGCATTCTGGCGGTGATACTTAGCCTGGCCATCCTGGCCTGGTCGCTGAGATTTCTGCAACGCAAACACGGCGGCCGGATATTGATTTTGCTCTCGGTGGCGCTACTGTTGTTCGGCGGTGGACTCTTTCCGCCTCTCATTGGTCTCATCGGCGGCGCAGCAGGGACGAAAATCAATCGCCCGCTCAGTGGAAAACCCGGAAGCCTTACCCGTTTCGCGGCCAAACTGTGGCCCTGGCCGCTGGTCCTTTTTCTGGTCTGGGTTTTCGGGCAATTCCCTGTCGGGTATTTCTTCAATGATTTTTTACAGAGCATCATGTGGTTTGGCCTGTTCCTGATCGTTGTGATGCTGCCTGTGTCCGTTTACAGTGCGTACGCGCATGATGTCCACAATGCTCATATAGGAGGATAAAATGGTGCGGTCGGAAAAACAAGATTCTAAATGGCATAACATCTATAAGCTCGGCGGATTAGCTGCCTTGAGCGCGGTTTTAGTCGGGCTATTCGAGATCATCATCACATTCCTGCCAGGAGGAAATACAATCCAGGAAACTGTACTCGACTGGTTCAAGCTTTTTCAGGAGAACCCGCTCATAGGGCTGCGTAACCTTGGTTTGTTGAATATTTTCCTCAACGTCCTGGCAATCCTGACATTTTTCGCCCTTTACGCTGCCCATAGAAAAGATAACAACCGTCCCTATGCGACCCTGGCCATGATCGTTGCCTTTCTTGGGACCGGGGTGTTCTTTGCAACCAACCGGGCATTTCCGATGCTGGCCTTGAGCAATCAATACGCAATTGCCGCGTCCGACGCGCAACGCGCGGTGCTGGAAGCAGCAGGGCAGTCCATGCTCTCCGTAGGCGAAAGCCATACACCGGGAACCTTTTTGGGATTCTTCTTCTCAGAAATTGCCGGGGTTATGATCTCCATCGTGATGCTGCGCAGCGGGATTTTCAGCAAAGCCACTGCTTATGCGGGAATCTTTGGGTTTGGGATTTTATTGGTATTTGAGTTCCTTGCATCATTTGTATCCGGCCTAAGCAATGTGACGATGATATTAGCCATGTTCGGCGGACTTTTGAGCATGG
>CAZLOC010000262.1:0-5693 GCA_964560935.1 uncultured Anaerolineaceae bacterium
TTTCTTAAAGTCCAACCAAGCGCCTATTTTGGGACACGGATGCCACGGACAGAACGGGTTTCTCCCGTTATTTTACGGATTGATTCCGTAAATTCCGTGTAGTCCGTGTCCAATGAGGGGGTAAATCACGACTTTAAGAAAGCCGTGAGCATTGGAGTTACAGAGTACTGCACAAATATTTGAACCAAGGTTCCAAGATTTGCGGGCAATTCGAGACAAGAAAATTCAGATATTTTTACAAGAAGCAGTAGGAGAAAAAATGAAACGCTTATACCTCTTTTTATTCATGACACTGGCCTTCACAGGCTTCGCCTGCTCACCCTTTATCGTGCCCGGACAATCCGAGCCGGTCCCAGCTGAGCCTGTCGTAGAGACACAACCAGCCGTTGTCAGCGAGCCCACCAATCCGCCCTCGCCGACTGAAACGGCGGTTCCATCTCCCGCATTTGAGGCCGCCACTTATCAGGACGAAACTGCTGGCTTCGAGTTCGATTACCCGACTGGCTGGGCATTCGATGCTGGCGGGGCACAATCGCGCGGCTCCTATGTGCAATTCTATTCATGGGACTGGAAGCCTGGCGACCCGATCGACCCACTCCCGGCTGGAGGAACGATCCTCTCTGTTACGGTTCAACTCTGGGATCCCCAAAATGACCTGGAGGCTTTTATCGATCAGCGCAAACTGGCCTGGGATGCTTCCGGCATCTCGATCCTCTCCGAGGGACGCGTCATCCTGAGCGGGGAGCGGCCCGCCGCGCAATTCACCGTCCAGGGCGTTGACGGCGCACAAGCCTTCTTCCTGTTGACCACAAACGGAGATAATTACCTCGTCCTGAGCGGCAGCGGAGATTTGGGCTTGCTGGCAGACATTGCACACACTGTGAGGCCAATCCAGTAACGACTTTCGATCAAAGCATAGCGGAGTCGGGCATCCCTGGCTCCGCTATATTATTTTCCCCACAAAATATTCACGTCCGTGCTCGACGAAGAAGTCAATAAAGGTCTGGCGGATTTCCACGCCGGTCAGTTTTTTAGGGGGCATTCACACTCCGTGTAAAAGGATGGGGGGTATTATGTCAATGAAGGAGTGTTCTTAAAAAATCCCAATGTTCATTTTGAAAGATTTTGTGCCATAATATCCAGGAACCATAATATCCAGCCCCGCCAATTGCGCCAGCTGTAGGTAAGCGAGTAAGAACCATAACATCCGAATCAATTCAAACTGAAGGCATATTGCCATGAGTAAACGCACCCTGAAGAGACAACTAAACTTATTCCAGACCATTCTGTTAGGTACAGCCGGGGCTTTGGGTTCTGGCATCTTCGTATTAACCGGTTTGGCAGCCGAGGTGGCTGGACCGGCAGCATTTTTAGCCATCCTGGTTGGTGGCTTTCTCAGCTTCAGCATCGCCATCAACTACAGCGAATTGGCAACCATTTACCCTGAGACCGGCGGGGCGATGACCTATGTTCGCGAAGCCTGGGGGAAAGGTTTATTAACTTTTCTTATCGGTTCAATGGACAGTATTTCCAGCACCTTCTACACTGCCTTATCCGCGGTTGGTTTTGCTTATTCTTTAAGCGTTTTCTTCCCTTCAATTCCCATCATCCCTACCGCGATCGCTGTGATTATCATCTTTGTGATCCTGAACATTCTTGGGGTTTCCAAAGTAGGTAATGTCCAGATGGTGATGGGTGCGGCATTGCTGTTTGCATTTGCAGTCTACATCATTGCCGGATTTGTTTCCCCCAACGGCTTTCACCCCGCGACGCTTTTTCCAAACGGCAAGCTTTTCCCCACAGACGACTTTACCAAAAACATGGGGGGGTTGATGAAAACCATTGCCCTCATCTATGCAGCCTATGTGGGATTCGAGGTCATCGCTGATGATGCTGAAGAAATAAAGAATCCCAGTAAGAATATCCCCATTGCTATTCTGGTTAGCCTAGGGCTGATTACCATCGTGTATTCCCTGACGGTTGTCGTGACTCTTGGCACTGTTCCCTGGCAATCCGTTGCTGGGTCTGAAACCGCGCTATCTGATGCAATCAAGGTATTTATGCCCGGCCTGGGCGTAACGATCATTGCCATGGCAGGCATGGTGGGAGCGCTGACCTCAATCAATTCCTCCATGCTCAGTGCTACGCGTGAAACCTTCACGCTCGGCCGCGATGGCGCCTGGCCCTCCGTTCTATCTCGCTTGAACCGGGTACGTATGCCGTTTATGGCGATTCTGATGATCGGAGTGGTATCCATCATGATCACGATCATCGGGGTTGTTGATTTTCTCAGTTACATTACCTCGGCGGGGTATTTGTTCGTCCTCTTCTTCTCCAATCTGGCGATGATCAAACTGCATAAAAAATATCCTTCCATCCATCGACCTTTTAAGGCACCCTTTTTTCCACTTACTCCGATTTTGGCTTCACTTACCTGTGTGATCGTCATTTTCTATTCTGACCTGGATGCGATTCTATTCACGGCTCTTGTTATCGGTATTTTTACGGTTTATTATTATTCAAAGACAGGAATTCAATTATGGCAGGAGGTCCACAAACGTGACCTTTCACCCGGCCGCTGGCGCATCATCCTGCCACTTACCCACCATATCGGGATGGACGGCTTGATGAAGATCGGTTCTTTACTGGCAGAGGCAGAAAAAGATTTAAACATGTGTCTGTTAACCGTATTGCCGGGCACGATCAATGTGGACACTGAGGGTTCAGACCAATACCTGGAGAAGATCAGAGCGCAGAGGCATGCGATTCTCGAAAAGTTTATCCATTACGCTGTAGATCGTAATGTGCCGATGTACACAAAAATGATTACAGATGCAACCCTGGTTGATGGGATTATCAACGAGATAAAAAACGATGACAATGTCAAATTGGTGCTGATGAAATGGCCAGGGAAGACACGCGGCGAGGCCACCTACCGAAAAGCTCTCAAACGGTTGGTAGAGGAAGCGAAAGTGAACCTGGCGATGTTGAAGGATCGTGGAATAAAGAATTTCCACAATATCCTGGTCCCTGTAGGCGTTGGATTGAACAGCCATCTGGCCATCCATCTGGCAAATGACATTTCCATGCAGGAAGGGTCGCATGTCAATTACGTTCGCGTAATTCCAGTGGAAACGGATGAGGAGGGCGAGGAGGATATGATTTCCTACCTCCAGGAAATTGTAATGACCCAACTTGGGCAGATCCCGGCAAATTCAACGCTTCAAATACTCCATGCTAAATCCGTTCAAGATGCCGTGATCACGGAATGTGATACGAATGATTATGAACTTATTATCATCGGATCAGCGTACGAAATAACAGATGACACATTGTTTGGCCCAGTGTGCGACACCATTGTCGGAAAGGTGCCTTGCTCTGTAATGGTTGTCCGCCGGCATGAAAGTGCAACAGCAGCCTGGTTGCATCATCAGGCAAAACGACTGTGGAGAGATTGATTTTCGATTTTTTAGGCCAAATATCAGCAGTTCAAGAACGAGCATAAGGGCCAAGCGGCGCAAAGATAGCCAGAAACGTTTTTGAGATTCAACAGGATTATTGAGCACGGATGACATGCTTTGGCGCAAGGCGACATAAAGGTTGAATAAGACGAAGGCCAATGCCCGCAAACTTTCCATCGATAGGAATGCCAGCCATTGTGCGGTAAAATTACCGACAAGTTCATAAGGTTCGTCTTTATGTTGCAGCGTACAAACTCTACCCTGTTAATCGCTTTCGCTGCAGCTTTTTCTATAACGTTCGTATTATTTGCTTGTACTCCGTCTGATGTCGAAATAACGCCAACCGGTGCACTTGTAAATCCCCTTATCAAAAACGCTACGGAAACCAGCCCGGAAAACATTATGCAAAAACCTTTGATAACCCACATCTATACGGCCGACCCGTCCGCTCATGTTTTCGAAAACAAGCTCTACATTTATACATCTCATGATTTAGATCACGACAATCCATTGACTCAAAGCGGGGATCAATACGATATGGAAGATTACCATGTCTTTTCTATGGAGAATATGGCTTCCCTGCCTGTGGATCACGGGGAAATCTTGCACTTGAACGATGTCCCCTGGGCAGGGAAACAAATGTGGGCGCCGGATGCCGCCTTCAAGAACGATATGTACTATTTGTTCTTCCCTGCCAAGGACCGCGATGGCATTTTCCGGATCGGCGTAGCGACCAGCAAATCACCGGCCGGCCCTTTTGTCCCTCAAAAGGAACCGATAGCGGGCAGCTTCAGCATCGATCCCGCTATATTTGTCGACGAGGATGGACAGGCGTATTTGTATTTTGGCGGGCTCTGGGGGGGACAGCTCGAAAAATGGAAAACCGGAACATACGATCCGGATGGGACGGAGCCAGGCGCGGGGGAGCCAGCCTTAGGTCCGAGAGTTGCGAAAATGTCGTCGGACATGTTGAGTTTCGATGGCCCCGTCATGGAAATATCCATCCTCGACGAAAAAGGTCAAGCGCTGTTAGCAACTGACAATTCCCGGCGCTTTTTCGAAGCCGCCTGGATGCACAAGTACAATGGGACTTACTATCTATCCTATTCCACAGGCGATACCCACTTCATCGCGTATGCCACCAGCGAAAATCCTGTCGGACCCTTCGTTTTCAGGGGATATATCCTGAATCCGGTCATTGGGTGGACGACACACAGTTCAACTGTCGAGTTTCAAGGAAAATGGTATCTTTTCTATCACGACAGTTCACTGTCACAAGGAGTGAGCAACAAACGTTCTGTGAAGGTTGCCGAGTTGCTCTATAACGGTGATGGCTCGATCCGAACCATAGATCCCTGATTCACTAAATTCTTATAGCGCAAGAAGCTTCAGAACTGCTCTTACCCCAAAGGGCCACACATACTGTTGCGTCTGATACGGCTATGCCGGAGCAGGTGACGTGATTTTGAGTAATTGGGCCTGTATAAGAGACGTTAACCAGCGTCGTTGAGCGCCTGAGCAAACCAACGTTGGGCAAAATGATGACGATCTCGGAGCATTAAATTAGCGATATACTCGCAAATGTCGAATTCTATCTGCGGAGTGCACGCATGAAAAGCCTTCCCCGATTAATCTTCATTGTATTAACTGCAATCGTACTGGCCTCATGTGGCCCATCAGACATGCTCTGGCCGAGTGACAGGATCGGACCGATGCGGGTCAACCGCTATGGGCACTCGAACTCCCAACCGATCTGGGAATACTGTAGCGACAGAATGGCTGACACGCCGGGGGTTCAGACGACGGATTGCACGGTTCCCTGGGTGGATGAATTGTTTATTGGATATGGTATTCGCGGTGAGGATAAAACACAACGCGATGCGCTCTGGGCGGCCAGAACCTGGGAACTTTATATCGATGGCTATGCGGTTGACCTGCCAGCCTTCAACATCGCTGATTTCACTTCAGAGCTGGATGGCACGTTGTACGAATATCGTGTTTGGCGCATCAGATTGCGCAAAATTCCCGCCGGGGAGCATACCCTCCGCTATGTGATGCACGTGGATCAGGAAATTCAAAACGATCCGCAATTGCAATCTCCCGGAACATATGAGTTGGTTGTGAACTTTACGTTTGAAGGAAAGTAGAAAAACCACTTTTCGCCTATTTCGTGTCACCGTTGGCCGAGTCACGAAATGAATTTACAGAGTACTGCGTAGATATTTGAACCAG
>CAZLOC010000263.1:0-5657 GCA_964560935.1 uncultured Anaerolineaceae bacterium
ATCAAAATCCATTGGGCAGATGCTTACCCGAAAGTCACTGTGACGCGCCAGATGACCGACGACGGTTCACGCTACTTCGGCCCGTATACGTCCGTCTGGGCTGTCCACCAGACGTTGGATGTGTTGCGCCGTATCTTCCCCTACCTGACCTGCGATCGCGACATCAGCGGGAGCGATACCCGCGCGTGTCTCTACTATGACATCAAACTGTGTATCGCTCCCTGCATCGGAGCCGTGACCCAGGCCGAATACCGCCAAATGATCGCCGATCTACAGGATTTCCTGAACGGACAATCCGACCCGATTGTGAAGCGGCTAGAAAAGGAGATGCGGAAAGCCTCGGAGGACCTGCGCTTCGAAAAGGCTGCCGCTGTCCGTGACCAGCTCAAGGCCATCCAGGCTATCGTCGAACGGCAGAAGATCGTCTTCAACACCGATTATCTTGACTCAGACGTGATCGCCATGGCGCGCGCGGACGGGGAAGCCTGCGTGCAAATCTTCTTCATCCGCGGCGGCAAACTCATCGGGCGGGAATACTTCATCCTGGAAGGCACCGAAGAGACCAGCGACTCTGAAGTCATGCAGCAGTTTGTCAAGCAATTCTATACCGAAGCGGCCAACGTTCCCGACCAAGTGATGCTGCCGGAAGAAATCGAGGAAGCCAAAATCATCGGGCAGTGGCTCAGGTCTCGTCGCGGCGGCGAGAAGGTGGAACTCTTCGTGCCGCATGAAGGTCAGTCATACGAACTGGTCGAGTTGGCAGCCGAGAACGCCACAGAGACATTGTCCGCGTTGCGCGCCCAGTGGCAGGCGGATACGCACAAGCAAGAACAGGCGCTGGCAGAATTACAACAAGCGCTGAAACTCTCTGAGCCGCCTAACCGCATCGAATGCTATGACATTTCCAACACTCAGGGAACAGCTACAGTCGGCAGCATGGTCGTCTTCGAGCAGGGTGTCCCGAGCAAGAAGTTGTATCGCCGGTTCAATGTTGCCTCCGTGATCGGTGCGCCGGATGATTTTGCTTCAATGGAGGAAGTCTTAACGAGACGCTTTCGCAGATGGAAAGCGGCCCAGGAAGCTGAGGCAACCCCGGGGTCCAAACCTGACGCGTCATTTTCATTTTTACCAGACCTCGTCATCATCGATGGGGGAAAGGGTCAACTGGGCCGCGCCGTCAAAGTCCTCGAACAATTTGAATTGTCCGAAAAAGTCCCGGTTGTGGGGTTGGCAAAACAAGAGGAGGAGATTTTCTTCCCGCATAAGCCCAGGCCGACATTGCTCCCGCGTCACTCACAGGGACTATACCTCGTGCAGCGCATCCGCGACGAGGCACATCGTTTCGCCATCACCGCCCACCGCAAACAACGCTCGAAAATGGGATTGGCTTCGCAGCTTGACACAATCCCTGGAATTGGCTCAACGCGCCGAAAAAGCCTCTTGAAACATTTCGGCTCCATTGATAAGATAAGAGAGGCCTCGATGGATGAGTTGACGACGATTGTGCCAAAAAATGTTGCCGAATCCATCAAGGCACATTTAGAGTAGCTGAAATGCACTTGGCCAAAGGCACGGATAATATGAAGCAAGTCTGGATTGTCGACGACGATCAGGAAATGAGCAATGCAATGAGCATGATGCTGAAATTGCTCGACTTCCAGACCACCTGTTTTCTCAATGCCCGCAACGCCGTGCAATCCCTGCAAACCGGTAAAGGCCCCGATATGATGGTGTTGGATATCAATATGCCTGAATTCAGCGGCCTGGATCTGCTGGAATTCCTGCGCCGCAGTCCGGAATGGGAAAATCTTCCCATCGTCATGCTTTCTTCAGAAGCAGCTGATGTGACGGTAGACGAGGCGATGGCTTTGGGTGCAGATAGTTATGTGATGAAACCGGCTACGCTCGAAGAATTAGAGAAGGCCATCGGTCTGGCCTTCCAAAAGCACCAGAAAGGTTAGTTTTGTAAGATGGCAAAAGGAAAGAAAAATTCTCAAAAAAACCAACGCCCAACACGTTATCAAAGAAACTTGCAAATTGCGGTGATTGTAATTTCAATCTTATTAGTGCTTTCTATGGCGCTTTCCCTGGCAGTCAATATCTAACATGGTTATGATTTATGCAGTTCGCGAATAGATACCGAAAATAAGGGTGGCGCGCTGCGCACGCCACCCTTATTTTCGGGCCTCTTCCAATAACTGCATAACTCCTTATAGCATCAGTGGTATAATCCCGCAGCGCGGCAGAAGAAGCCGCGCTTTATTCTGCATCATGTCATTGCGAAGATCCGCTGGTCGAGTAGCCCTGAGCGGTTTTTGCGAAGGGTGTATCGAGACCGAGGCGATGAAGTAATCTCTGGTTAGGATGAGATTGCTTCGTCGTGGAGTTGACACTGAGCTTGTCGAAGTGTTCCTTGCAATGACAAGAGGTAACCATGCTCGAAAAAATTGCTGGAATCGAACAACATTATGAACAGCTTGGCCGTGAAATGGAAGAGGTCGGCAGTGACTACCAGCGCGCCGCCGAGATCAACAAGGAACGCGTAGACCTGGAACCCTTGATCACCAAGGCGCGTGGGTATCGTCAGTCCTTAAAGCGGGTTGAGGAAGCACGTGCGCTGCTTGAAAGTGAAACCGATGAAGAAATGCTCGCGCTGGCTGAAGCCGAGATCGAGGAACTGGAACCGAAGATCGAGCAGATCGAGAACGAGATCAAATCCATGCTTGTGCCGAAAGACCCGCGCGATGACAAGAACGTCATTATGGAAGTTCGCGCAGGGACGGGCGGTGACGAAGCCGCGCTTTTCGCCGCCGACCTGTTCCGCATGTACACACGCCACGCCGAAGTCATGGGCTGGAAGACAGAAATCCTGTCCGCCAACGAGATCGGCATTGGCGGGTATAAAGAAGTCATCTTTCAGATCAAAGGACGTGGCGCGTATTCGCGGCTCAAATATGAATCAGGTGTACACCGTGTACAACGCATCCCGGAGACCGAGTCGTCCGGGCGCATTCACACTTCCACCGCTACTGTGGCGGTGCTGGCTGAAGTCGAGGAAGTAGATATCGATATTCCCGATTCCGACCTGCACATCGATGTCTACAAATCTGCAGGCGCGGGTGGGCAAAACGTACAAAAGAACTCGACTGCCATCCGCATCACCCATATTCCCACCGGGATGGTCGTAGCCTGCCAGGACGAGCGCTCGCAATTGCAGAACAAGCTGCGGGCGATGTCCATCTTGCGTGCACGCTTGTACGCGATGGAGGAAGAGAAACGACGCTCCGCACGGGAAGAGGCGCGCCGCTCACAAGTGGGGACAGGCGAACGGTCCGAGAAGATCCGTACGTACAATTATCCGCAGAACCGTGTTACGGACCATCGCATCGGTCTGTCTTCCTATAACCTGCCCGGCGTGATGGAGGGCTATATCGATCTGTTCATTGATGAACTTTCTACCCGCGATGAAGCCGAGAGGTTGGCCAGTAGCGGTTTCGACGAAGACGAAGAGTAAAATATGGGACATGCTTAGACGTGTCCTTTTGATCTGTGGACTGTAACATCTAAATAATTCGGGGTGTGGGGTGTTGTGGGCGGGCACAGCCCGCCCACAACACCCCACATTCCCCCTCCTTTTTGAAAAGATATTGCGGACTTTCAAACGGATATAAGATGAATGATAACCCCGCCTTCGGCGCTGATTTGCAGCCCTTCATGGGCATTCCCAGCTTCATGCGCTTGCCCGTCACGCGCGAGCTGGAAGGGGTTGACGTGGCCGTGATGGGCGTCCCCTTCGACAGCGGCGTATCCTACCGCAGCGGTACGCGCTTCGGGCCGCGCAAGATCCGGGAAGCCTCATTGACGCTCTGGGGACACAACCCCACCATGAAGGTCACCCCCACCGAAGCGCTCAAGGTGGTGGACTACGGGGATGTATCGGTCATTCCCACTTCCATCGAACACACGATGACCGCCATCATGAACACCGCCGCTGAAGTGCTCGAGGCGGGCGCAACGCTTATTTCCCTCGGCGGCGACCACTCGATTGCCCTGCCCCTGCTGCGCGCTCACGCCAAAAAATACGGCCAACTCTCCCTCGTCCACGTGGACGCGCATATCGACACCTGGGAGGCCGAGTTCGAAGCCGTCCCGTACAGCCACGGCACGCCCTTCCGTTATGCGCTGCAAGAAGGCCTGGTCCGCGCGGGCGAGTACGTGCAAATCGGCATCCGCGGCCCGGTCAGCTTCGAGAACGATTATGCAGACGCCGCCAGGCTGGGCGCGCGCACCATCACCATCCATGAAGTATTCGAAAAAGGGATCCCCGAAATCCTGAAAGAAGTCCACCAACGCATGAAAGGGCCAGTCTACGTCAGCATCGACATCGATTCGGCCGACCCCGCTTATGCGCCCGGCACCGGCACGCCCGAGGTCGGCGGCCTCACCAGCTACCAACTGCTGCAACTGGTGCGCGGCTTGCGCGGGCTGAATCTGGTCGGCTTCGACCTGGTCGAGGTCTCCCCCCCTTACGACCATGGCGACATCACCGCAGTGCTGGCTTCCAACATCGTCTTCGAATACCTGTCCCTGCTGGCGCTCAAAAAACAGACCTGGTGAATATGCCCTGCATTTCGTCCTTTATCGAGCAGACTGTCCCGCGGCTTTCGTCTGTCAGCGATACACCGGAACTGGATGCGCGCGTCCTGCTTGCACACACCCTGGATAAATCCCGCACCTGGATCGAGGCACACCCGGAAACGCACCTGACCCGGTCCCAGCTTGTTGCCGCTAAAAAAGCCGTTGCCCGGCTGGAGGCAGGCGAGCCGCTGCCCTACGTGCTCGGTCACTGGGAGTTTTTCGGGCTTGACCTGGAGATCACACCCGATGTGTTGATTCCGCGCCCGGAAACGGAGTTGATGGTCGAATGCGCCATCAACTGGCTCTCTGCCGCGCCTGAACGCCGCACCGTGGCGGACGTGGGCACTGGCTCCGGCTGCATCGCGGTTGCCATTGCCAAACATATCCCCGATGTAAAAATCTTCGCTACGGATATTTCACGTCCCGCATTGGAAGTCGCCCGGCGAAACGCGCGCAGGCAAGATGTCGCGAAACGGATCGACTTCATCCAATGCGACCTGCTGCCGCCCCATCCCGACCCGCTGCCCACCGACCTGCATTTCGACCTGATCTGCGCCAACCTGCCTTATATCCCAATCCAAACCTTGCGTGAACTGCCCATCTATGGACGCGAACCAACCCTGGCCCTGAACGGCGGCGAAGACGGCTTGTCTATCCTGCGCCGTTTGTTGCAGGTCGCGCCCGCGTGGCTGGCTCCCGGCGGGATGATCTTGCTGGAAATCGAAGCCTCCCAGGGTATGACAGCCGTTTCGCTGGCATACAATGCCTTCGACAGCGCCGAAATCCACCTGCACAGAGACCTGGCCGGGCAGGACAGACTGGTAGAAATCATGTTTTGATTTTTATGGAAACTGTTATATTCCCTGCTGACAAACACGAAGCCATTCCTCATGCACTTGAAATTTTAAAGCGAGGCGGCCTGGTAGCCTTTCCCACCGATACCGTCTACGGCGTTGGCGCGCTGGCGTTTGATGCGGCGGCCGTGGAGAGCATCTATTCCGCGAAGGGCCGGCCTGTCG
>CAZLOC010000264.1:0-5657 GCA_964560935.1 uncultured Anaerolineaceae bacterium
ATCCCCTTCAATACCATCCATGTGGCGCATGCCCTGCAGCGAGCGGAACTCAAGGGCTTTGAGGTCCCACAAGGGATGCAGGATCAATTGCTGCCTTACCTGCAAAACATCGAGAACTACTACCCGAGTTGGTACACGCAACGCACGCGCTGGACGTTGTCCGCCTACGCGCTGTACGTGCGCGACCTGATGGGCGATAACGACCCGGCCAAGGCGCGCCAACTGCTGGCCGAGGCCACGCTGGACGGCATCCCGCTCGAAGCGGTCGGTTGGATCTGGCATGCCCTGGTCGATGACCCCAACTCTGATCCCGAACTGGAGTCCATCCGCCGATACGTAGCGAACCGCGCCGTTGAAACCGCCGGAGCGGCCAACTTCACCACTACCTATGATGACCAGAACTACCTGATCTTGGGCTCGAACCGCCGCGCGGACGCGGTGCTGCTGGATGCGCTGATCGCCGATGACCCCAACAGCGACCTGATCCCCAAGCTGGTCAACGGCCTGCTGGCACATCGCAAGCGCGGACATTGGGGCAACACACAGGAAAACGTCTTCGTCCTCCTAGCATTGGACCGCTATTTCAATACCTACGAAACGCAGACACCCGATTTCGTGGCGCGCATCTGGCTGGGTGAGACCTATGCTGGCGAACACGCTTATGAAGGCTACAGCACCGAACGGCACGAGACGGCGGTCCCGATGGTGTACCTGACCGACACCGAGCTGGGTGGCGGCCAGACCCAGGATCTGATCATCGACAAGGAAGGAACCGGCCGCCTGTACTACCGGCTCGGTCTGAAATACGCTCCCACAGACCTGTGGCTGGACCCGCTCGATATGGGCTTTGTCGTCCAACGAGAATACGAAGGCGTGGATGACCCCGAAGACGTCTACCGGGACGAGGAGGGCATCTGGCACATCAAGGCCGGGGCGCGCGTACGCGTGCGCCTGACGATGGTGGCGGACAACCGCCGCTACCACGTGGCGCTGGTCGATCCGCTGCCGGCCGGGCTGGAGATCGTCAACCCGGCGCTGGCGGTCTCGCAGAGCATCCCGCAAGACCCCACAAGCCCGGACTTCAAATATGGCTGGTGGTGGTGGGGTACCTGGTACGAGCACCAGAACATGCGCGACGAGCGCGCCGAGGCCTTCACGTCCCTGCTGTGGGATGGGGTCTACGAATACACTTACATTGCGCGTGCCACTACACCCGGCAAATTCGTCGTCCCGCCTGCCAAAGCGGAAGAGATGTATTCGCCCGAGGTGTTTGGTCGCAGTGGGAGTGATTGGGTGGTGGTGGAGTAGAATCCTAGGCACTAAACAATAAACCCCTATTAGGCTCACATCCCTGCAAGGGAAAACGCGGCCTACCTAAAACAAAACTCCCTCTCCAAAGAGGGAGTTTTCTGTCGGGGTGCCCGGATTTGAACCGGGGACCTCACGGACCCGAACCGTGCGCTCTAGCCGGGCTGAGCCACACCCCGTGACAATCCCCGTAAGGGGAAAGCAAAAGGCATTATACCTGTCGCATATGCTTTTGACAAGCCTGTATTTGCTGTGCCCAAATTCTGTTAGAAAAGTAGACCGAAAAAAGGGGTGCGGGCGGCTTCGCCGCCCGCACCCCTTTTTTCGGAAAGTCTTCTAACATCGTATGCACGCTTCTAATCTCAGGGATTGAGCAGGATTTCCTGACTGTATACGTAAATCTGACCATCCAGGCGATCATCATCCTGGTGCAGCACCAGTCGCGCCTGGGTCGGCTCTGTTACTTTATAAGGGATGGTGGTTGAGAAAAGCTGCTCGTCCGTCCCGATAAAATCGAGCACGCGCGTATTTATCGTTCTCCCTTTCGGGTCGAGCAATTCCAAAACCACTTGCAGGTCGTTGAACGGCAGGAAGCGCCCTTCTACGTTGAGGACGCCGTCCTCAGCAACGGCATCCTTCCTGGGCGGCTCGTAGAACACAGCGCGCTCAGACGGATCGCCTTCGGGATTGATTTCAGCGCTGCCAACCGACAGCAGCAGCACACGCATCCCCAACTGGGACTGGATGCGCCCAAAACCATCCTTGGTGCTGATGGTAATGCGTCCCACTTCCGCTGCGGCGCGGACCTCGAATGGAATTTTCAACGGGAAGTAATATCCACCCGGCCAGCTTGGAACACGCTCCAGGTTGCGGGACAGCAAGCGGCCATCCTCGCCCTGCAAGTCGATCTGTACCAATTCACTCCCGCCGGATACGATCTGTATCCGCAGGGTCATTGGCGAAGTGACTTTCGACATCGGTCCCGGGGAAAGGATGCGTATCTGTGCGCTGGGAGCCGAAGGCGAAGGCGTCAGGGTATCCGTCGGGATGGGTGTGGGCGTATCGGTCGGAGTGGGGGTCTCCGTCGGCGCGAGAGTCTGGGTAGGGGTCGCACTGGGCGTGCCGGCCAAATTGGTCGCCATGGCAGCCTGCGCAGTCTGTACGACCACCGTCGGAAAGTATTCGGGAGGAAAAGGTGTGGGAACGGGATCCACGCCGGGAAGCACGCAGCCAGACAAAAGTCCGAGGAGAGATGCGAGCAGGGCAAGTTGAGGGAGTTTGATTCTGTTCATAGAATGAGAGACGCCCCATTATAAACGGGACGTCTCTTTTTTTATCTTACAAATTTGAAACCCGCTCCTGCGGGGATTACAACCTTGCAGGAGCCAAAAGAAGCCAGAATACTACAACCCGTAAATATCGCTGAACTTGTGCTTCAGGTAGCGGATATACGGAGCCGAGTCGATCTTCGAACCGGTCACGCGCTGGACAAGTTCCTGCGGCTCGTACTTGTTGCCATGCACATGGATCTTCTCGCGCAGCCAGGTCAGCAGGGCATCGAATTTGCCATTGCGAAACTGATCGGCCAGGTCGGGGATGTCAACGGTGATCTTCTCCCATAGCTGGGCAGAGATCAAATTTCCAAGCGCATAGGTGGAAAAATAACCCAGCGTACCACCAGACCAGTGAATGTCCTGCAAGACGCCTTTGGCATCGTCAGGCGGGACAACACCAAGATACTCGTCCATCTTGGCATTCCAGATTTCGGGCAGGTCCTTGACCTTGACATTCCCTTCGACCATGCCGATCTCAAGTTCGAGTCGCAGCATGATATGCATATTGTAGGTAGCCTCATCCGCATTGACACGAATGAGCGAAGACTCAACCTTGTTGATGCCTTTGTAGAAGGCACCCAAATCGACATTCCCAACCTGCGCAGGGAAGAGTTTTTGGAACTCGGGATAGAAATGCTCCCAGAATAGCAGTGAGCGCCCGACCAGGTTCTCCCACATGCGCGACTGGGACTCGTGGACAGCTAACGAAGCGCCGCCGGCCAGTGGGGTGCGTTCATAGTCCTGTTTGCTGCCCAGTTCGTAAAGCGCATGCCCGGTTTCGTGCATGGTGCTGAAGAGCATAATGGTAGGATTATCGGACTCGAAGCGGGTGGTGATACGCACATCGTTGATGCTGAAATTGGTGGTGAAAGGATGCGCCGATTTATCCTGGCGACCACGCTCCCAATCGTAGCCGAACTTGGTTGCAATCACTTCACTGAAATCCCACATCTTCTTTTCATCGTATTCCACATGCAGGAAGGAATCATCCACCTGCGGCTTTTCAGCAATCGCCTTGAGCAGTTCCACCTGCTGCGGACGCAACGTATCAAAAATTTCCTTGACTTCGGCGGTCTTCATACCGCGCTCGAACTGGTCGAGCAACACGTCATAGGGATGGTCAGCGGGCGGAAAAAACGTGACGTAACGTTGGTTCAATTCCACCACTTTTTCCAGATGCGGCCGGAAGACGGAAAAGTCCGACTTTTTCCGCGCTTCCACCCAGGCCTCGAAAGCCTTGCTGGTCACCACGGCAAACTCGGCTACAAACTCCGACGGCACACGCGTGGCCTTGTCGTAGTTGTGGCGCGTCACTTTGAGCAAGCGCAAATCATCTGAGTCGGGGTCAGCGCCTTCGTATTCCTTTTCCAGATCACCCAGCAGCTTGCCAATCTCATCCGATGTGAACTTCTGGTGTGATATCTTGCCAAGCGTGGCAAGTTGGTTGCCGCGCGCTTCGCTGCCGCCTTGCGGCATATAGGTTTGCTGGTCCCAGCCTAAAAGGGCCTGCGCGTTGTTCAGGTCCGCTACTTCAGCCAGGAGGGTTTTGAGTTGCTTCAGTTTTTCAGACATAGTTCTCCTTAACTAGACGAGGGTTGAGTAGGCCAAAGGCCGTATCGAAACCCGGATTTACAGATGGTCTCGATACGCCGGAAAATCACCGGCTACTCGACCACCGTCGAAAAATTTATACAACTTTCCAGCGCAGCGGCTCGCCGTTCAAAGCCGCCAGCACTTCATTTGCAATATCTTCCGCCGCACGCGCTTGCGCTTCCGCTGTCTGTGCACCGACATGTGGAGTGGCGATGACTCTCGGATGCCCGACCAGTCCCGTCGCGCCGGGCGGTTCGCTGGCGAAGACGTCCAACGCCGCGCCAGCCACCTGGCCGGATTCCAGCGCCGCCAGCAATGCGGACTCATCGATGATGCCGCCGCGCGCCGTACACACAATGCGGACACCGCGCTTCATTCGCCCGAAAGCCTGCTCATCCACCATCAAACGCGTCTCGTCTGTAAGCGGCACGTGCAGTGAGATGTAATCTGCGCGGGCATATAAATCATCTAGCTCCACAGGCAGCACCCCGCGACGTGTGATCTCTTCGGCAAAGTTACGCACATCATAGCCTAGCACTGTCATACCAAAGGCCGCCGCACGTTTTCCCACTTCCACGCCAATGCGCCCCACACCGAGGATACCGAGCGTCTTACCAAAAAGTTCCTCACCTGCCAATTCCTTTTTGAGCCACTTTCCCTGCTTCATGCCCGCGTCCGCACGTGGGATTTCACGCGCCAGCGATAGCAGCATGCCAAGGGTCAGTTCCGCAACCGCCAGCGAAGTAGACGCGGGGGCGTTCACGACTGCCACACTATGGGCCCTGGCAGCCTCCAGGTCGATGTTATCCACGCCAACGCCCGCCCGACCGACAACCTTGAGTCGCCTGGCAGCAGCAAACACCTGCACTGTAACCTTGGTGCGGCTGCGCACAATCAAAGCATCGTAACCTTCGATGACTTGTAATAGTCCTTCAGGGGAAATATCTGGACAATTATCTACATTGTTCGAGGAACGCAAAATGGCCTGTCCGTTATCTTCCAGGCCATCTGCAATAAGAACGTTATACGCGGGCATGTTTTGATTTTAACCGATAAAATTTTTGTGGGATACCCTTCTCAAGAAGGATTTTCCATCTCAGTAATCAAGCGCAAGCAGACATCATCCGTTTCATTGGTTTCATACGAGGTGCTGAACCACATATCCAGAATCTCTTCGAGGATGACTTCGGATGTCCGCCGCATCGAAAGGCATAGCACATTGGCATTGTTCCACAGACGCGCGACGCACGCCGTCTCGGCGTCAGCGCACAGGGCGGCGCGGATGCCTTTGACCTTGTTGGCAGCGATGCTGACGCCGGTGCCTGTCCAGCAGAACAAGATTCCTTTGTCAGCCTTAGCAGACTGAACGTCCAGCGCAACGCGCTGGGCCACTGCAGGCCAGGGGGTGGGTCTTACCCGTTT
>CAZLOC010000265.1:0-5641 GCA_964560935.1 uncultured Anaerolineaceae bacterium
GAAGACATGGCACAAGCCTTGCTGGGTTACCTGCATGAACCCGATCGCATCACCAATCAGGGCAAACAAGCCAGGCTCCACGCCGAGCAACGCTTCAGCATCCCCGCCATGGCCGAGGCCTACAGCAACGTCTACGAGCAGACGCTGCGGAATCATAGATGACTGTGGGTTGACGATGGGTGCGGGATGTCGACATGAGGATGAGCTGATGGGTGGGTCGTTTTTGCGGGAGCATGGAGATGAAAATTGGATTGAGCTAAGTGCAATCACTCCCTGGAGCAGGGTAGGTGGTCTCTCTTCACCAAAGGGGTTGACGGGTAAGGGGTGACCAACCACAGCCAATTCAAACAAACCTTTGACTTTTTAACCGCTATCAAGCAGAAGTCAAAATTGGTAATCCGTTTCAAATGGTATGTTTCGTGAAACCAAATAAATACGTGCCCGTTGCCCCTTGGCCGTCAACACCAAAATGGATTCAAGGTTTCAACACTTTGCTCTGGAATAGGCAAATGTTATTAACCATTCTCAGCAACCCCAGGTAACAGGCTACCCCATGATATTAGGAACAGGATCCGTCGATATGCCTCAGCTTTCGCTTGTCATCCCTGTTTATCGTTCCCAAGAAATGCTGAAGGAACTGCACCGTCGCATTATTGCTGCCATCGAACCAATCGATCCGAACTTTGAACTGATCCTGGTAGAAGATTGTGGTGGTGATGACTCCTGGAGCGTCATCCAGGAGTTGGCTAGAGAAGACCCCAGGGTGCATGGTATTCAGCTTGCCCGCAATTATGGTCAGCACAACGCCTTGCTATGTGGGATCCGCGTCGCACGTGGTCAAATCCTTGTCACCCTGGATGACGACTTGCAGAATCCTCCTGAGGAAATCCCCAAGTTGCTCGAAAAAATGGAGCAGGGCTATGATGTGGTTTACGGTACCCCAGCTGCCGAGACCCATGGTTTTTTGCGCGACCAGGCGTCGCGTATCACCAAGCTGGCGCTACAAGCTTCCATGGGTGCCGAAACGGCCAGCAAGGTGAGCGCATTCCGAGCATTCCGCACCCGTCTGCGGGACTCGTTCGCCGATTACCGCAGTCCGACGGTGAACATCGATGTGCTGCTCACTTGGGGGACCACCCGCTTTGACGCCGTAGCTGTCCGGCAAGACGAACGTGCGGCCGGCGCCTCGGGCTACACACTTCGTAAGCTCATCACCCACGCAGTAAATATGATGACCGGCTTCTCCACTTTGCCCTTGCAACTGGCCAGTGTGGTGGGTTTCATCTTTGGGACTCTGGGTTTCCTGGTGCTGGCCTATGTCGTGGTGCGTTTCCTGTTCGAAGGCAGCAGCGTTCCGGGTTTTCCTTTCCTGGCATCGATCATCGCAATCTTTTCCGGTGTGCAACTCTTCGCCTTAGGCATTATTGGCGAATACCTGGCACGTATGCATTTCCGAACCATGGAACGACCACCTTACACATTGCACCAAGATACTCAACAACCACCATTGCCCGCTATCGTCATTGCCAACAGCCATGTCCAGCCCCGCGAATCCTGAAGATTGCGCAAGGGGTGTCGTGGACACTCCGGATCTTCGATTGGAATGGGCGGAAGCCCCTTGGGACACCGCAATTTTCGGTTTTCCCGTGCTGCAGATCAGTCGGATCGAAGTACTCGGACCTTCAGCTGCCGGCGACCTTGCTATTTTCGAAGCAGCACGCGACCAGCTTGGAGCTGGATTGGTGAGTTGTCGGATGTCGCATGAGTGCCTCAGGGAATCGATGCTGCTTGAGGACCACGGTTTTCGGTTCATCGAGATGCTTTATATGCCCGAGCTGGCTGATCTGGCTGGCAGTAGGCTTGATGAGAAGACTGGCCTCGATGTTGGGTTGGCTCGCGAAGAGGACTTGCCTGCCTTGATGGAAATTGCTGGCAATGCGTTTCGTAACGAGCGTTTTCATATAGACCCAAGACTCGATTCGAGATTGGGTGACGAGCGGTATCGCCGATGGGTACAAAGCAGTCACACTCATCCCCGCCAGCAACTTTATGTCGTGCGCGATGGCGCGAAACAGGTGGCTTTCTTCGTCACGGAAATGCTGCCAGACGGTACTTGCTATTGGCACCTTAACGCGGTGTCTCCCGAGGTGCAGGGCCAAGGCTACGGCCGACGGGCGTGGAAGGCTATGTTGCACCAGGCTAGGGAAGCGGGCGCTCAACGGGTGCGCACCTGCATCGTCGCACGCAATCATCGGGTGCTTAATCTCTATGCCGGGCTTGGCTTCCGATTTCCCCCGCCGCAAATGACCTTTCATTGGGTCAAATAGGGGCGATCGTGATGGATGCCGGCGCTTTCGGTCAATTCCTGCGCTACGCTACGGTAGGCTTGATCTCAAACGTCGCTCTCTATTTAGCCTATCTCGGCCTGACCGCTTTGGGCCTAAATTACAAAATAGCAATGACGCTTGTTTACGTTGTAGGCGTGCTGTCAACTTTCATCGTCAATCGGGTCTGGTCGTTCAACCATAGGGGCATGGTCCATGCGGCCTTGGTCCGTTATGTGATTGCCTATGTACTCGGCTATCTGCTTAATCTTGCCTTGCTGTGGTTTGCCGTCGGCCGCCTGCATTTGCCACACCAAGGCGTACAGGCGGCGGCCATCGTGGTGGTCGCCGCCTGCCTATTTCTGATGCACAGGTACTGGGTATTCGCTCCAATTAATGTACGGAGCCACTCCTCGTGAAGCGCTGTCCCCGTTGTGAGACTACTTATGACGCTGGGGACTGGGTTTGTCCTGCGTGTGGGTTCGCACCGTCCCTTGTGGAGGGATTTCCTGTCTTGGCACCTGAATTGGCCCAGGGTGGCGCGGGATTCAAGCCAGAGGCCTTTGCCGAATTGGCCGACCTCGAGGCCGGCAGCTTCTGGTTCCGTGCCCGCAACCGATTGATCGTCTGGGCTCTGCAGCGCTATTTTCCATACATGCAGCGCTATCTGGAGATCGGCTGCGGTACCGGCTACGTCCTCGCCGGCGTTGCCAAGGCCTACCCCCAGGCCGGTGTTACCGGCAGCGAGGTTTTCTGTATTGCCCTGCCTTAGGCAGCGCGCCGGGCCGGGAAGGCCGAACTGCTTCAGATGGATGCGCGCTGCATTACTTATGCGGAGGAGTTCGATGTCATCGGGGCCTTTGATGTGCTGGAGCATATCGAGCAGGATGAGGTTGTGCTGGCGGAGATGCTGCGCGCACTACGCCCTGGCGGTGGAGTCGTACTTACGGTGCCCCAGTATCCTTGGCTGTGGAGCTGGCAGGACGAATACGCCTGCCATGTGCGTCGCTATCGTGTCGGCGAGTTGCGTAAGAAGGTCTTACGGGCCGGGTTAACGTTGGAGTTCGAGACGTCCTTCGTCAGCTTGCTGCTGCCGGCGATGGTCGCGTCCCGTATGTTTCAGAGAAATAGACCGGCGGACAGTGACGCTATGGCAGAACTTCACCTGCCGGTTCTTCTTAACCGGGTGTTTGAGAGTTTCATGGATGTGGAACGCTCCCTAATCAAATGGGGAATGCGCTTACCGATTGGCTCTTCGTTGTTGTTGATTGCAAGAAAGCCAGAGATAACAGGATGAGCATTCCCTTCAACAGACTCGACATGGCCGGCATGATGCTCTGCCGCATCGCTCAGGTCCGTGCCAATGGCGACGTTTTTGGTGAACGTCCAACTTGGCCGTGCAGGTACACGATTCCGTGCTAGGGGAGCATTGGTGGCAGTTAGGGATCTCTAAGAGCACGCTTGCCAAGATGACCAAGCATGTGAATGCCAAACTGCTGCTACTCCTGCTGCTGATTGCCCTCGCCTTGGGGGGGGCGATCCGGCCAATGCAAGCAGTCCATTGGGATGCGCCTATTTATCTGTATCAGGCCAAACGGTTTGCTGAATCCCACTTGGTTGATAGCTATAGGCAACACGCAGAAGCTGTTGCGGGCCAAGCATTAGGCACCAACCCTATGCAACAAGGTGAGGCTTATCCTGAAAGCTACTGGCGCTTTACCAGATTGGGGCATATTGCACTGCTCTCACTAAGTGTCGAGTTCTTCGGCAGCAGCGAGGCCGCTATCCAGGCTGCGAGCATTATCTATTCTGTCCTATTCGCCTTGGCTGTGTTTGTCGCCGTGTTGGCGGCGCGTTCGTTTTGCCGCTTGTATGAAGGGCATGATGCGACGCGAAAAGCGATCCAGCAGCACACGATTACCGCTGGTTTCGTGTATGCGCTCTCCGGTTCCTATTTGTATATGTCAGGTAACCTGGTGGCGGAGATCCCCGCGCTGTTTGTTATGTCTCTTGGAGCTTGGCTGATAGGCCATGCCATACAAAGGGACAGTGTTCTCCTGGCCGTTGCCAGTGGCTTTCTCGCATGCCTCACTTACGTTATCAAGATGGAGGCGGTGTGGTTCTTTGTCTCGATATACCTTGTGCTATGGTCGATTAATCCGCCATCTTATGACCGAAGCAGGACTGGGCGGAGTCTTGGCTGGGCCGTTGCCGCTGCTCTAGTAGGATATGGATGCTATACGGCGCTATTTTTCCCCCTCACGTCGCCCAGCGTATTTCTAGCTTTTAGTGACCGGGTCACGGGTGCCTTACCCTCTGGTCCATCGAATATCACAGCTATATGGACGCCTTTTGCAGCTGTGGGGCTTCTCTGGCTAGGCATCCCTTTGGCAATGATTGCCGGACTACGGAGCCCGCTGACGCGCTTCGCCTGGTTTTGGCTGGCACTATCACTCTTGCCATTGATCACACTGTATCTAACCGGTTCGGTCCAGACTCGCATGTTTATGCCACTGGTGCTGCCGCTAATCTTGGTTTTTGGTCTTGGGATGGCCGGTTTTATGACAAAATTGCCCTCTGCTCGAATACAACGGGTTGTCTGGCAATGTGTTGCAGGTGTGCTTGTCATCAGTTTTATGATTGCCCATCCTGCCACCTATACGATTTTGCGGGAGCTTCCAGGAGCATGGAGGTTGCAATATGTGCGGCAACTCCTATGGCCGCCTGCCTATGAAGTGAAAGCCTATCCGCTTGGTGATTTGCATCGGATATCTGTGTGGCTCTATGGCAAAAATGAGCCAATTCAACTTATCGCGGCGAAAACCGTTTCCCAGGAAAACTTGAATTTGGTTCGCTTTTTTGGGCCAACCTACCCAGCAAATGCGGACATGGCGCTTCTTCCCGATCCGACAAACTTATTGCCGTGCAACGTTGGCGTGGCAACGGAATTTGAACCAATCCTCTACCGAAGTGGCGATGCCAAAATGTGCTGTACGAAGGCAGTAACGACTACAACCTATGAAATGCACTGGTTGACAGACGCCAATAAACCCATCGACGGCTATTCAGTCAGAATGGGGAGCCTAGTCGTGAGGTTTCTGTGCCCTTCTAATACTGAACAAATTCACTGACGAGGTTTGACTTTGATGGATATCCCTTTCAACAAGCCCTATATGACCGGCAAGGAGCTCTGGAACATCGCCCAGGCCCACGCCAACGGCCACCTGGCCGGGGATGGCAGCTTCACTAGGCTTTGTTCCAACTGGCTCGAAGCACGGACCGGTACCAACAAAGCCCTGCTGACCCATTCCTGTACG
>CAZLOC010000266.1:0-5640 GCA_964560935.1 uncultured Anaerolineaceae bacterium
TCCATCTTGACTACGCCAATGCCCGGGCACGGCCAGAGTGCGCGCCCCTGGTGTTGGACCTGCTGCGCAAAGCTTACGGTTTGTTTAACTGTGTTGTAAACGGCGGTGTAGCGGAAATTGCTATTCCCGTTTTCTTTGCCGTATGCAGCTACGCCCGTCTCGGCGAGCATCGGTACTTCCCCCAAGTATCCTGCCTCTTCCAGGCAGGCGGCAATCTTGTCAGCGGTTATCTTGCTCTCATCAAACGTTACTTCGATTGTCTGAAAGGCGCTGCTGGCATACACATCTCCGACACCGGGCAGTTCCTTTAAGATGCGCTGCACTTCTGAGACGTGGTGATCTCCATAAAGTGCCGGCGCTTCAAACGCCTTCGTTTCCATAGGTGACACCTCCTTCTTAATGATAAGTGTTGGTTTTATTTGAATATAATTATGCCTACTAGGATAGAGTAATAAATACAAAATCCTTACTATTATTCTAGCATCAGGACTGTTTAATGGTACGTGAGAAATATCACGGGAAAGCACGATAAACATCTTTGATTCTTTTGTCCTTTTATATGCCGCAAATTGTCTAGTCAACCTAATTTAGCAATTCGAGAAGGTATAATCAAGTTCTTATTGGAGATGTTTCCATGCAAAAACTAACCATTTGGTTAGCTCTGTTTCTAGTCATAGCGCTAGCTGTCAACCCAAACATAATAGTGTTGGCACGGAATGCGACCTCGTCAGATCTTCAGAGCAGCGCAAATGATTTGATTGCGGCAGTCAACGCCTTGCGCATTGCAAACGGATTGCCGGCATATACAGCTAATTCCATATTGATGCAAGTCGCGCAGGATCAGGCAAATTATATGGCCGCTACCGGTCAAGTCGCACACAGGCCTGGTCTTACTCAACGTATGCTGGATGCCGGTTACCCACTGGCGGGTAATCTTTTGCTGGGCGGGTTCCGTGCCGAGAACATTACCGGTGGGAACAAGACGGCTGCCCAGGCAGTCCAGGAATGGACAGGTGATGCATTACATACAAACACTATGCTTTCACCAAACCTTACCGAAATTGGAGCCGGAGTTGCAAAAGTAGGGGATACCTACTACATGGTCATCGACTGCGCCCAACCAACCACAAGCAGAGCGCCCCAGGCTTACACGCCAAACCCGGATAATCCAGCGGTGGAAAGCTCTTCGTCGAGCGATTTCATCGTGCCGATCGTAGCCAGCACGCCGGATGAAGACGGTTTGGTCTATCATGAAGTGCAGTCTGGGCAAACGTTGTGGGCGATTGCCATCGAATATGGCGTAAAAATTGACGAGATTCGCGCGCTGAACAACTTGGGACCGGGAACGGATATTTATCAGGGAGACAAGCTCCTGGTCCGGAAAGACGCGCCGCCACCGCTTGCAACAGCCACTTTTACGGCTGTAACGCTCCCGACTGATCCGATTCTTGTTGTGACGTCAACATCATTTCCTACGGCGACTCCGAGCATTACGGAAACAGCAGTGGCGCTTGCCGAGCTCCGGGGGAGTAATTCTGTAGCTGGGATTGCAATTGGGATTGTTTTGGTTACCTTGCTTTTTGCGGGCATGCTAACCTGGTTGGGTTCCAGGAAACCCGGGTGAACGCTCAGATGTGGAAGGATGTAACATAGATTTCATTATTAGTTGTCAGTGTTAGTTGTCTGACAAATTGCAGGTTCTCTGGTATACTCTGTTCGGTTGTGAATAATATCACAAATAAACCATCGTGTAATTGGAGATGTATATGAGTGAAATTCGAATTGATGCCTTGCTGCCAGGCGAGATGGCAACGAGAGCGGAATATATCGGTGTGCGGAAGGCCGAAGCTCCAGTGCTGACGACGTTCACCCTGGCGATTATGGCAGGGGCGTTCATTGCGTTGGGAGCGGTCTTTGCCACGAATACCACGGCAGGTTCGGGCGATTTACCTTTTGGTGTCGCCAAGTTGCTGACCGGGCTGGTCTTTTGCCTGGGGCTGATCCTGGTCGTTGTTGGTGGGGCGGAGTTGTTTACCGGCAACAATCTGATCGTGATGGCCTGGGCCAGCGGTAAAGTGACCGGGCGTGCTCTATTGCGCAACTGGGGAATCGTTTATGTGGGCAATTTCGTCGGTTCGTTCGGAACGGCGTTGCTGGTCCTTTGGAGCAAGCAATATACCTTTGGTAGCGGCTCGGTTGGTGAAGCAGCCTTGAAAATCGCTGCCAGCAAAGCCAGCCTGGATTTCTTTCAGGCATTGGTGTTGGGTGTGTTGTGCAATGCCCTGGTGTGCTTGGCCGTCTGGCTCACGTTCAGCGCGCGCAGTACAATCGACAAAATTGCGGCGATCATCTTTCCGATCACCGCCTTTGTGGCGGCTGGTTTTGAACACAGTATTGCCAACATGTATTTTATTCCTTTTGGCTTGCTCATCAAACGCTTCGATCCCGCTTTTGTGGCTGAAAAGGGCCTTGACCTGACGAACCTGACCTGGGGTAATTTCCTGGTCAACAACTTATTGCCAGTCACGATTGGTAATATAATCGGTGGGGCGGTTCTGGTTGCTGCCATCTATTGGTCTGTATTTCTACGCAATAAAGACGTATAAAATCCGGAGGAACAATGAAAGCTTACATCCTGATCAAGATTCGTACGGGGGAGGTCAAACAGGTGATTCGCCAGCTTCGAAAGCTCGAATCAGTGGAGAGCGCGGATATGACATTCGGGCCATATGATGCGGTGGCAGTCGTCCAAAACGGTGATATCAACAAGCTGGGAACACTCCTGGCCTCGGAGATCCAACCGATTCCGGGGATCCTTGAGACTCTGACCTGCCTTGCTGTGGATGCCTGATACGGACAAGACCTCGCATCCTTCTAAGCCCGCGCTTGCCTCTCGCGTGGACGAATTACGCGAGGCCCTCCAGCAGGTTCCCGTTGATCTGTTGGCTGAACGCGCGGGTGCGAGCTACCAGGCTATCGGTCCAGGGAGAGGCGAATTCCGCCTTTCCCTGTTCGATTCACCTGTAATGATTACCTATCCTGGCCTGGTCGGTTTCGATGCGAGAAAAGATGACGAATTGCTGCTTCCGGTACAGGCAGCGCTGGCATATTACTTCCACACTGGTGATGGCGCGCCACTAACCGGACAATGGGTCTCATTTGCCGAATTGCCTGATGGCCGCATGTATAATCAGGCCTTTCAAGGCTACAGCGGGGATGAACTGGTTAAAGTCTTTGGTCTGGATGTGGAGGCCTTCAAATCAGCTTGCGAGGCAGGCGGGGGAATGGCTACACCGATCGCTGATGCGGCTTATATTTTTTACGCGCTTCCGCGCTTGCCGATGCTGGTCAATTACTGGTGTGGAGATGAAGACTTTCCGTCTTCTTGTAAGATATTATTTGATAGTTCGGTCAGTCATTATCTGCCGACAGATGTCTGTGCAATTTTAGGAAGCATGCTGACGCGGAAATTGATCAAAAATGCCTCATAGGCAGTAAAATTGCGGGGATGCAAAAAGAGCGATACTTTTCTCCGGAAACGATACAAAAGAAATCACATGAGTTGCTTGCTTCGGTAGACCAGGCTCGCCGTCGGCATGCCGATGTTATTTTTCAGTCGGGAAAAGCGGCTTTGCTGGTTTTGGACCTGCAAGAATATTTCCTGCAAGAAAGCTCGCATGCCTTTGTCCCCAGTGCACCTGCTGTTTTGCCTGGAATATCCAAGTTGGTCGCTGCTTTTTCTAACGCGGATCGTCCTGTCATTTTCACGCGACACGTCAATACTCCTGAAGATGCAGGTATGATGGCAAGCTGGTGGCGCGATTTGATAAACCCGCAATCTGCGTATAGTCATAATATTGCTGTCATCGATCCATCAAAACACATTCCCATAAACAAAATGCAATACGATGCCTTCCACCAAACTCCGCTCGAGATGAAACTTCACGAACTCGAGATCGAGCAAGTGGTCATCTGTGGGGTGATGACCCACCTGTGCTGCGAAACGACCGCGCGCTCTGCCTTCATGCGCGGATTCGAAGTCTTTTTCACCGTGGACGGCACCGCTACATATAATGAAGAATTGCATCGCGCTTCCTTGCTGACGCTTTCGCATGGGTTTGCCATCCCGGTATTGATCGAAGAGTTGCTGGTCTCTATGGAGTCCCATGCAGCCTGATGAAGTCGTCATCGTCGGCGCGGGCCCGGCCGGCATGACCGCTGCCATTCAACTCAAGCGTTATGGCATCCCCTTTGTCATCTTAGAGAAAGAGCGCGTAGGGGGCTTGCTCTGGAATGCCAATCTGGTGGAGAATTATCCCGGATTCCCGGCAGGCGTCAGTGGACCGAAATTGGTCGGCCTGATCGAAAAGCAGATGGAGCGGATCGGGGTGGAAGTGACCTTTGACTCCGTCGCCGATCTTGATTACGATGAGACAGGCTTCCGGGTGAAAACCCTCCAAACTGAATATCGCCCTCGTTTTGTGATTGTGGCTTCAGGCACTAGGCCAAACCCTTTCCCGTTAGCTATCCCTGATGTGGCACAGGGTATGGTTTTTAGTGACGTGTATCACTTGCTGCATGTGTCGGACAAACATGTTGTCATTATTGGGGCTGGAGATGCGGCCTTCGATTATGCCCTAAATCTGACAAAAAACAGGAATTCTGTCACTATTCTCAACCGCGGGGGGGAAGTAAAATGCTTGAGATTGCTCTGGGAACGCGCTATGGCCGAATCTTCCATTGAGTACCGCGCGGAGACACCCGTCAGCAAGATAGACCTGGATGAAACGGCTGGCAGGCTAAAGGTCCGGACAGAAGCGGGCGAATCCCTTGAGGCGGATTACTTGCTCTTCGCGATTGGCCGTATCCCACAGATGGACTTTTTGTTGTCTGCTGAACTTGTCGATAAAAAAGGTAATGGCTTGTATTTTGTCGGCGACGTGAAGAACAGTCTATATCGGCAGGCGGCGATCGCTGCCGGGGACGGCTTGCGGGCCGCAATGGAAATCCATACCAATCTTAACGCGGAGGCATAACTTTTGATGAAAGTTTTTGCAGTGACAGGCACGCCCGACGTGGCAGAGGTTTTCATGGCAGATATGGGCGAGGGACGCATGATCGAATTCGTGGAAGCGCTCCAGCCGCCCTACTCGCGCGACGAACGCTGGATTCTGATGATTTCGACACTGTATGGCTGCCCGGTGAAATGCCTGATTTGTGATGCGGGCGGCGGTTATCGTGGCAAGCCGACAGCCGAAGAAATTTTTCGACAGATCGATCACATGGTCTATCGCTGGTACCCGGATGGTTGCGTACCTGCGGGGAAGTTCAAGATCCAGTTCGCGCGTATGGGTGAACCGGCTCTCAACATGGCCGTACTGGATGTGTTGGAGCAGTTACCAGCGCGCTATGATGCGCCCGGCCTGATGCCTTCGATCTCGACGATTGCTCCGCATGGTACGGACGATTTCTTTGAAGGTCTGTTGGATGTGAAAAACAGGTTGTACCCCAATGGCCGTTTCCAATTCCAGTATTCTATCCATACCACGGATGTGGCCCTGCGCGATAAACTGATTCCGGTGCGGAAGTGGTCTTTTGCGCAGATGGCGGCTTATGGTAAGCGCTTTTACTGCACTGGTG
>CAZLOC010000267.1:0-5634 GCA_964560935.1 uncultured Anaerolineaceae bacterium
GCTCCCGCCTGGACGATGTGGTCTACGAAGAGTTCAAAGGCACCGGCAACATGGAATTGCATCTCAGCCGCCGCTTGCAGGAACGCCGCATCTTCCCGGCCGTAGACATTGAACGCTCATCCACGCGCCGCGAAGAACTCCTGCTTGGTCCTGATCTGCTGCAACGCGTCTGGTTGATGCGCCGCATGTACATCCAGATGATCTCACCCCAACCACAAGGCGCCGGTATGGATTCTGCAGTTGCCACTGAAGCCATCATTACACGGCTCGAAAGAGCCAAGGATAATCAGGAATTCCTGGAAAACCTAACACAAGATATATGAAAATCTTAGAATTTTTGAAACGCAACCTTTTTGGTATTATCAGTTGGTTCGTGACCATTCTTATCGTTGCAGGAATAGTGGGTGGCGGTTTATGGTACAAGGGGACGACCTCAGCAGCTGCGCTTGTCCCGGTACCCACCGCGCAACCAGACGAGGCGCCTCCTCCGGTAGCGCTGCCCGATTCCGGGTCCGGCGGTGTAAGCGAAAGCGGCTTCCAATCCATCAGCCGCAACATTCAGCTCAAAACCAATATGCCTGAGCGTCCGCGCTACATCGTCGATAAATACACAGTAGCACGAGGCGATTCAGTCTTTGCCATCGCAGAAAAATATAAAGTCACACCTGAAACTTTACTGTGGGCCAATTATGACTCGTTGCAAGATAATCCCCATAATCTAAAACCCGGTATCGCTCTCAACGTCCCCCCTACCGATGGCATTTATTATCAATGGAAAGACGGTGATACGCTCGAATCCGTTGCCACCGAATTCAAAGCCGATGTCGATGAAATTTTGGGCTGGCCCGGCAACGATATTGACCTGACCAATCCAACGGTTGACCCCGGTTCATGGGTTATGGTGCCAGGCGGCGAGCGGGAATTCGTGCAATGGCTCATCCCAACAATCGCCTCGGGAAGCTCCGGCACATCCGGTACCGGCGGCGGTGTCTGTCCCGGCGGCGCGGTTGGTAGTGGTGGTTTTGTCTGGCCTGCCAATAACCACTTCCTTTCGGGCAATGACTATTGGTCTGGTCACCTGGCGATTGATATTGCAGCCGGTGAAGGCGCGCCAGTCTATGCGGCCGATTCAGGCGTGGTTACCATGGCTCAAGGCGGCGACAACTACGGATACGGCAATGTCATCCAGATCGACCATGGCAATGGCTACGCAACGCTGTACGCCCACCTGAGCACGTACGGCGTGAGTGTCTGCCAGAGCGTGTCCGCCGGACAATGGATTGGCGCAGCCGGCAACACCGGTAACTCGCAAGGTGCCCACCTGCATTTCGAGGTCCGCCAGGGTGGTGGGTTCATCAACCCCTGGTTCGTTCTTCCATAGACACAAACCTGGCAGGTTCCGCCCCTCCACTTCGTTACGGGGTGCTTCGCAAGACTTGCCAGGTTTTTGATTCGTATGAATAGAACAGAAATCGAGAGAGACCTTTCATCCCTTCCCCTTGGCGCCTTTCGATATTTCGACACCATTGGCTCTACAAACGATGAGGCGCTCGCCTGGGCATCGCAAGGCGCGCCAGACCTTTCCCTGGTCATCGCGGACGAACAAACCCACGGTCGGGGGCGTATGGAGCGCAAATGGTTCACGCCTCCGCACTCAGCACTGGCGTTGAGCCTTATATTACGCCCCACGACCATAGAACGCGCGCATCCTTCCCGGACGACTGGCCTGCTTGCGCTTTCTCTGGCCGAATCCCTGCTGCAACTGGGTCTCGCCCCGCAGATTAAGTGGCTCAACGATGTGTTGTTGGGAGGGCGAAAAGTAGCCGGCATCCTGGTTGAATCAAGCTGGATGGGAGAAATGCTGGATGCTATGATCCTTGGCATGGGTGTGAATGTGCTCAAGGCCTCCATCCCACCCGCTCACCAATTGCTCTTCCCGGCCACCAGCATCGAAACTGAGTTGGGGCATCCCGTCGAACGGGGCGGTTTGCTCCGAGGAATCTTGACCAGAGTGCTGGATTGGCGTCCTAAACTGGGAACGGATGCTTTTCTCGAAGCCTGGGAGGAGCAGCTTGCCTTTCGCGGCCAGCAGGTCCAAGTCGAGGGAAGAAGCGGAGATCCAATTATTGGCGAATTGCTCGGACTGGAAACAGACGGCAGTTTACGTCTGCAGAATGAACATGGCAGATCCGTAACAGTACGTTTCGGGGAAGTGCACCTGCGTCCGCTGGCATGATATACTCTGGCTATGTTCGATAACCTGCGCGATGACGCGACACCTTCCTTCTACGAAGAAGACGATACTATTCTCCCGGAAGAGTACGCGAAGAAACCCGTTTTCAAAGCACCCAAGCGAAAAGCGAGTGGCAAATTTCTGGGGATGACCTCAATGCAACGTTTCGTCATCGCCGCAATGTTATTGATCGCCGTCTGTACTATGGGTTCGATGTGTTTGCTGTTAACGGGGAAAATCGGACTGTTATAACAAATATGGGCGACCGGGTGGCCGCCCATTCCATCAGCAAAATTGGGACCTAGTAAGTCCCAATTTTATTTTTAAAGCAATTGTTCTTGCTCTCCATCCTTCTCATCCCCATTCCCATTGACCTTGGCCCCGGCCTTCTTCAGATCCTCGGCAGCAATACGCGCAACGGATGCCACATAATCGCCATCATGCAAGCGCATCAGGCGCACACCGCGCGTAGAACGCCCTGACACCTTCACATCCTTGACTTTCAAGCGGATGGCTACACCCTGAGTGGAAATCAGGGTCAAATGATCAGCTTGCTGAACCACACGTGCCGAAGTGATCTTTCCTACTATTGAAATGGCCTTCTTATCAATTGTTGCGATACCGCCTGTCGCACGGCCTTTGGCCGAATATTCATCTAACGGAGTCTGTTTGCCATATCCACCGGTTGTCACGATCAACAGCGAGCCATCCGGCTGAACTTTGGTCATGGAGGTCACCTGATCGCCTTTTGCCAGGCGGATACCCTGCACGCCAGCTGCAGCCCGCCCCATCGAACGGACCAGTTTTTCGCTAAAGCGTAAGGCTTGTCCCATCGCTGTGACGATGATGATCTCGTCCTTGCCGGATGTCAGGCGGGCCCAACCCAACTCATCGTCATCCGCCAGGGACATAGCAATCAAGCCCGAGGGCCGCACCGAGGCAAATTCCTCCAGGTTCACACGCTTGATCTTGCCTTTGGTGGTCATCATGACACAGTAACCACTTGCCTTGAAATCCGGCACAGGGATGGCGGCGGTAATGCGCTCACCTGCGCCCAATGAGAGCACATTGACCAATGGGATACCCTTGCCAGTGCGATCCGCATCCGGGATCTGGTAGACCCTCTCGGAATACACTTTTCCGCGGTCTGAGAAAAACAGCATGGTATCCAGACTGCGCGCCGGAATCAGCGCCAGAATCTCGTCTTCTTCCTTGGTAGCATGCCCTTTTACGCCACGCCCGCCAATGGATTGTGACTTGAATGCCTTGGATGCCACGCGTTTGATGTAACCACGTTCGGTCAGGCTGATAAGCACGGCTTCATCCTGCACCATGTCCTCGATGCGCAACTCTTCGGTAGCATCGACAGCAATGTGCGTCCGGCGGTCATCTCCATATTTTTCGGCAAGTTCCGTCAGGTCGGTTTGAATCAGTGCCAGGATTTTCTTTGGGTGTGCCAGCAGGTCTTCGAGATAGTCGATCTGGTCTTTGACTTGCTTGTGTTCTTCCTCGATTTTCCAGCGCTCAAGAGCCGCAAGACGACGCAACTGCATATCGAGGATGGCCTGTGCTTGAATTTCGGACAGCTTAAAGCGCTTCATCAACCGTTCTTTGGCTTGATCGACATCCGGGGATTCTTTGATAGTCTGAACGACCGCATCGATGTTTTCCAGCGCGATCAGCAAGCCATCCAGAATGTGAATACGCGCGCGCGCTTTAGCTAGTTCAAAAGTTGAACGCCGAACGATGACTGTTTGGCGGTGCTCTATGAAAATCTGCAATGCTCGCTTAAGTGGTAACAAACGCGGCTCCCCATCGATCAGCGCCAGCATCTGTACACCAAAAGTGGATTGCAGCATTGTAAACTTATAGAGCTGGTTCAGTACTTTTTTAGGTTGAGCACCACGTTTGAGTTCAATGACGATGCTCATCCCGCGCTGGTCGGATTCGTCGCGCAGGTCTGAGATCATATCGATCTTATCTTCTCGAACAAGTTCGGCAATGCGTTCGATCAGGCTGGTCTTATTGACCTGATACGGAATTTCGGTGATCACAATCTGGTAGCGATTGCTCTTCATTTCCTCGATGTGGGCCAATCCGCGCACAACGATACGGCCCTTACCGGTCGCATAGGCAGACTCAATGCCCTCGCGGCCAATAATAATGCCGCCGGTCGGAAAGTCCGGGCCAGGGATGCGATTCATCAGCTCCTCGAGAGGGATATCATCGATCCTGTCATTATTATCGATCAGGTAACTGAGCGCAGCCACCAATTCACGCAAGTTATGTGATGGGATATTGGTCGCCATGCCGACAGCGATACCCGAAGCGCCATTCAACAGCAGATTCGGGAGGCGGGCAGGCAGGACGGTTGGTTCTTCGAGCGAGTCATCGAAGTTGGGCGCAAAGTCGACCGTGTCTTTGTCAATGTCGGCCAACATCTCTTCAGCCATTTTATGCATGCGAGCTTCCGTATAACGCATGGCAGCGGGAGCATCTCCATCAATCGAGCCGAAGTTGCCCTGACCATCTACAAGTGTGTAGCGCATGGAAAAATCCTGCGCCATACGCGCCATTGACTCGTAGACTGCCGAATCACCGTGCGGGTGATATTTACCCAGCACTTCACCGACGATACGAGCGGATTTCTTGTGGGATGAGTTCGAGCGCAAGCCCAGCTCTGACATTGCATACAGAATCCTGCGATGGACCGGTTTGAGACCGTCGCGGGCGTCAGGCAAGGCGCGCGCTACGATCACGCTCATGGCGTAATCGAGATAGGCTTCGCGCATCTGGGTATCAATGTCAACTTGTTGAATGGTACCGATTTCCATAGGCTTCCTGCTTATAAGTATTAATGGGTTTGGCGAAGCTACATACGCCTCATGATTCGAGAGAAGTCCGAAATTTGGGTGATGGGCGGGCGTACGCCCGCCCATCACCCAAATTTCGGGTATTTTTTCGAATGCAACATCACCAAGTTAGTCAAAGAGCATAAAAAGACACGAAGACCGTTTCACAATGACTTCGCGCCTTCTTTTTTATATGAAAGACCTGCTTTCGAATAGCTAAATTATACCACCTGCCTCACACCAAACTCTATTTTCCCTTAAGGGGAAAATCTCAAACAGGAAGCAAAAAACCCGCCTTTCAGCGGGTTTTCGTGTGCCGAAGGAGGGATTTGAACCCTCACGGGGGAACCCCCACTACGCCCTGAACGTAGCGCGTCTGCCAATTCCGCCACTTCGGCAAGGCTTCGATAAACTCAGCCCAGCGGCTCAGTGCAAGCACTTTGGCCAGCGGAGTGTATTTTATCCCAAAAGACTGTTTTGTCAACCATAGGCTCAGGGCAATCGCATCTAATTTCCTGCGGCGAGCACTTTTAGGAGATAATCTTCCTT
>CAZLOC010000268.1:0-5605 GCA_964560935.1 uncultured Anaerolineaceae bacterium
TTGGCGGGATCGGTCATCATGAAGACGGCCAGGTAATCGGCCACTGGTCCGCTCGTGACCCAGGACTTGCGTCCGTTTAAAACGTAGTGATCCCCATCCCGGACGGCGCGCGTGCGCATCGTGCCTGCATCCGAGCCTGACATTGGCTCCGTCAGCGAGTACGCGCCGACGGAAGCCCCGGATGCGACCGGCGGCAGGAATTTCTTCTTTTGCTCTTCTGTCCCGAATTTCAGAATGCCGTGACAGTACAGCGAATTGTTGACCGACATGATTACGCCGTGCGAGGCGTCCACTTTGCTGATCTCTTCCAGCGCCAGCACATAGGCCAGCGTGTCCATCTCTGCGCCGCCATACTCTTCTGGCACTTCGATGCCCATGAAACCCATCTCGCCCATCTTCTTGACAGTTTTCATGGGGAATTCCCCGCTTTCATCGAATTCAGCCGCGACCGGGGCGATCTCTTTTTGGGCGAAATCGCGCGCCGTATCGCGGATCATTTTATGTTCATCCGTAAAAGGGAACATGGGGGTATCGCTCATCTATTTCATCCTCCAGTGGCTGGTTGGGTTGAGACGATTATACCGCTACTGCTCAGCCCATATGAGCAGGTCGTCTTCGACCGCCTCTCCGGCCTCGATCTCTACACTCAACGGTTTGGAATCCTTGAAGTCCAGGTGCAGGCCATATTTCTGTGAATAGACCGAACCATCGATTACGGAAAAAGCCGACTCGGTGATCTCAATGCGCGAATCGCCTTTCAACATGAGCTTAGGATCGTCCATAAAGGGGATCGAGCCTTCACAGTCTGCTGGCACGGAGCCTGCGAAACCGCTACCTAAACAATCAGCGCTCCTGCTGTTGACTTCGACGAGGATCTTGTCAGTGAATTGGGCATCAATCCCATTGGGGTTGTACAGGATCACATACTTGCCCGGTGGGATATCCGCGATCTCGAACTCACCCTCCGAACCGGCCTGTGCTGATAATGCAGCGTCCGTCGTGCAACTGCTGCCTGTATCCAGGCACAGGATGATCCCCGCGCCAGCCACGGCGTTCTCTGTTTCATGGTCGAGCAGCCTACCTGTAAAGGTCCCGTTGCCGGTAGCAGCAGGCTCCGGGGCTGGAGCGGAATCCGGGCTAGCCTCCGCAGCAACGTTCCCCGCTGTGCTGACCGTCAGCTCGTACAGGTAGAGAGTGTCCTTGTTCCCATCTGCGTGCACGCCGACCCGCATTTCGGCTGGCTTTCCATCGAAAACAATATCGTCGCGCGTCATGATCCTTTGGCCGTCCACATAGGCGGACACTTTTATTTTCGGGTTTTTCTATCCAACTGCATGACTCCTGGTTAATTTGATTTATAGATGAGAAAAATGTATAGTATAGACAGGCAATAGGATGTATGTCTGTTAAGCTATTACAACATTTGAGGAGGCTTCCATGATTACGTCTAAAGAACATGCCAACAAACCCCTTGTCAGTATCACGGACGGCAAGAAACTGGGAGAGGTCAAAGGCCTGTATCTTGACCTTGATATGCGCCAGGTGGCAGGAGTATTTCTTGGTTCAGAGGGTATTATCAATCGCACAGCGCTGGCGATCCCCCGCAGCGCTGTGCAGGTCTATGGTATAGATGTATGGCTTGTGTCCGGCCCCGAGGTAGTCATGCCGCTGGGGGATATACCCGACTCGGTTGCCTTTACCCTGGTGAGCGACTTGCGCGGACGGGAAGTTCAAACGGAAGGCGGTACAAAGCTGGCCGTAGTGGAGGATGTCCTGCTCGACAGTGAAACACGCGTGCTGGGATTTACGCTGGGGAAGGTCTATGCACAGGGGC
Organism: uncultured Anaerolineaceae bacterium; assembly: GCA_964560935.1. GTDB lineage: Bacteria > Chloroflexota > Anaerolineae > Anaerolineales > Villigracilaceae > JAABUE01. Next base: position 1,835 of record CAZLOC010000268.1, read on the forward strand.
CGCTGGATGAGAGAAAGGCCATTGCCCGCGAGGCCATCACCGACCTGGGGAGCAAAGATAAGCCTATGACGGCCATTCTGGCGCAAGCGGAATCTCTGACTATACCATCTGCGTGAAAGAAGTATGTTAACCCCACGTGAAATGGAGATCGATTGAATGGGAGAAGCCCGAAAATAAGGGGGGCGTGCGCAGCACGCCCCCCTTATTTTCGGGATCTCTTTCAAAGAACCCTCTGGGACAGGGCTCGCTTCTATGTTCCGTTCGTCTGGCGTTTTGTCCTGCTGCAACGCCCGGCGCCGCTCATCTACGGCATTGCGCTGACGGACCGTTGCAACCTTGCCTGCCGTGGCTGTCATGTTGCCAACACCGGCAGGCGCGATATGACCTGGGATGAAGTGGTTGCAGCGATGCGCGGCGCCTGGGCTCGCGGGTTCCGCGAGTTGTACTTCAGCGGTGGGGAACCCATGTTGTGGCGCGACGCAGGTCATACGCTCGCGGACGCGGTTGCGGAGGCAAAACGGATCGGCTTCTTCCATGTGCACGTCTACACAAACGGTTTGCTTGGGCTCGAGACATCCGCGGACCTCGTCTGGGTCAGCATGGACGGACTGCCAGGGATCTTTGAACGGCGGCGCGGGGATCATTTTCGGCAGGTCGAACAGGTTGTCCGCACGGGTTCGCACCCCAGGGTCGCTGTCATCTATGTAATCGATCGCAATACCGCGGAGGGCATCGAGCCATTCTTGCGCTGGGTGCGTGAAACCAAATTCCCGGTGATCGGCGTCATGGTTTACTTTCACACGCCCTACTACGGGCGTGACGAATTGTTCCTGACCGCCGGGGAGCGCGCTCCCATTATCGACCGGCTGCTCGGCTGTATTCGAGAAGGATTACCGCTCATCAATTCACGGGCCGGTTTATTGGCGCTAAAGTCAGGCGATTGGCCAAGGCGCTTCCCTGTTGCTTCGGTAGTTGACGTTGACGGCGAGTCGCTCTGCTGCCGGGCCTCCGACGAGGTGTGTGCAGACTGCGGTTATGCGGCCTGCACCGAGCTTACGGAGTTTCAACGCCTGCGTCCGAGCGCGATCCTCGGCATGCTGAGGTACTGGTGAGCAGCCCCGGGCGCTGGCTGGTATCCATCCTCACCCGAACCGTCCGCCGCTACCTGGTGGGACCCGAACAACGCTGGGTCTTCGAGCGGCCCGTACAAGGCTGGACGCCGCCACAAGTCGAGCGCACCTCGCTCTATTTGCACGTGCCCTTCTGCCGCAATGCCTGTCCCTATTGTCCCTATACCAAAGTCCCGTATCGCGAGTCGCTGGTGGAACCCTATACCAGGGCAGCCATCGCCGAGGTAGACCACTGGGCGAATGCGGTCGGACCTGCCGAAGTAACCAGCATCTACATCGGCGGCGGTACCCCGACGCTGGCGCTGGAGGGTGTCGCCCGCGTGCTGAGGCGCGTGCGCGAGCGTTTCCGCCTGACGGGCGACATCTGCATCGAGACCAACCCCGCTGACGTGGAGGCTGAGACCGTGCAGCGACTGCATGATATGGATGTCAGGCTCGTTTCGCTTGGCGTGGAGTCCTTCCGGGCCGAGCATCTTGTCCTGCTCGGACGCGGCTATCAGCCCCTGGTCGCAGCGCGCGCGCTGTCGTTGCTTGCGGGGAAGGGTTTCGCCTCGGTCAACGCGGACCTCATGTTCGCCCTGCCGGGCCAGTCTGCCGTCGACGTGACGGCTGATATGGCCCGGGCTGCGCAGCTGGGCGCGGACCAGCTCACGACCTACCCTCTTTTCACATTTCCCTACACTTCGGTGGGTGAGTACCTGCGCCTGAAGACGGTGCGCATGCCAGATCTGCGCATACGCCGGGCGCACTACCAGGCCATCAGCACATGGTGCGCTGAACACGGTTTCGAGCGCGTTTCGGTGTGGGGCTTCAAGCGCGGCCAGGCCCCGCGCTATTCCTCGGTCACCCGGGACGGCTACCTGGGGATCGGCCCCGGCGCCGGTTCCCACCTGTCCGACGGCTTCGTGTTGAACACCTTCGATCTCGATAGCTGGATGCGCGCATTGTATGAGGGGCGTACGGGGATCGCCCTGCGCATGCCCTTCGCCGGTCAGATGTCCGGCTGGTGGTGGCTGTACTGGCGCTTTTATGACACACGCATCCCGCTGGATGACCTTGAGGCCGCCCTGGGCAGGGACGCGCCCAAGGCCCGCCGCTGGCTGAAAGCGATGGAACAGGCCGGGCTGGCTGTGCAGAATGGCAGCTACCTCCACCTGACCGAGTCGGGCGCCTTCTGGCTTCACCTGGCGCAGAACTACTTTGCGCTGAACTACGTGAACACGCTGTGGACCAGGGCGCGCCTTGAAGCGTGGCCGCAGGCGGTGGCAATCTGAGCCATCGCGCCTGAAGAAACGGCGGGAACCTCCTGGTGTCCCTGGAAGGCTTTTTTATCCTGGGCAGCGAAGATCCGCTCATGCAGCGGACAAATCGGAAAGGATAACTGAAAATAATGAGTCAAGTTACGAATGCCGAAACAGCTGACTCGGCCTATAAGAGCCTCTACAAACTTGGCGGCGCGGCCGCCTTGATCGTGGCAGTGTTAACCCTGGGCGAGGTGATTGTTCTCGCTTTCTACCCGCAACCTGGCACGGTAAGTGACTGGTTCATGCTGTTCCAAAGCAACAGGCTCATTGGACTTCTGGACTTTTGGGGGTTGGAAGTTCCGATGTACGCAATGTTCGCTTTGGTGTTCCTTGCCCTCTACGTTCTGCTCAGAAAAGCCAATGAAAGCCGCATGGCAATCGCTTTGACCTTTGCCCTCCTGGGAATTGGCATCTTCTTCGCAACGAATAATCCCTTCTCCATGCTTTCCCTCAGCAACCAGTACGCTGCTGCGACGACAGACGCGCAGAGATCGACGTTCCTGGCGGCAGGGCAGGCCATACTCGCCAATACGAACCAACGCGCTGTTGGTGGTTTCAACATGGGACTCTTCCTGGTGTCGGTTGCGGGCCTGATCGTCTCATCGGTCATGTTCCAGAGCAATTCCTTCAGCAGGTCAATTGCCTGGGTGGGTATTCTGGCACATGCTCTGTCATTGGCCGATTATCTCAGGGAAGCGCTGACGTCATCGGCGATTGTCACCCTTCTCGTAGTTCTTCCGAACGCCCTGTTCCTGGTGATATGGTTTATCCTGGTCGGCCGAAGGCTCTACCAGTTGGGGCGTCTCGAAAGGAAGATGCTTCCCAAAGGATCGTAATCAGGTGCGTTCGAGTGGATGTCGCGCTGAAAGGAGACGACCATGTCATCTTTGGTTCTTGTAGGCTATGCAACACGTTACGGCTCAACGCAGGAAGTTGCCGAGGCAGTCGCGGCGACACTGCGCGAAGGTGGGCTTGCGGTGGATATTCAGCCCGCGCGGGAAGTGCATACACTCGCAGGGTACGATGCAGTTGTGCTGGGGGCGCCGCTCTTCATGTTCCGTTGGCACAAGGACGCGCTCCGTTTCCTGTTGCGGCACCATAAAGCCCTCCTGGAACGACCAGTGGCTGTCTTCGCGCTCGGCCCAACTCATGTTCCATATGATGAGCGGGAGTGGCAGGATTCGCGCGCTCAACTCGATCAAGAACTGGCAAAGTTTCCCTGGTTCACGCCGGTCGCCCTTGAAATGTTTGGCGGCAAGTACGACCCGACGAAGTTACGCTTCCCGATCAATACCCTTGCCGGTAATGTGCCGGCAAGCGACCTGCGGGACTGGACG
>CAZLOC010000269.1:0-3036 GCA_964560935.1 uncultured Anaerolineaceae bacterium
GGGCGCACCAGTCCCATGCGTGCCAATGCCCGGACGTTGGTGCTGATCGCGCCTTTAGTCAAGCCTGTCTGTTCGACAAGTTCGTCCAGTGATAGAGGAGAGGGGGAGAGATAAAGTACGGCGAAGATGGCTCCCATGCCTTTCGGGAAGCCCCAGAATTTGCTGATCTGGCTCAGCCCTTCAGTGAAATCCTGTTTGAGTTGTTTAAGTTGTTCGCTCATATTAACCTGATGTATTTAGAATGTTTAGTAGTTACTAAACAAACTATACAATAAAAAGCAACGTTTGTCAAGCAAAAAACGACTGGTCAGATTGCCAGTCGTTCGCGATTTTTTGAGGATAGAATAGAAGACCTATCTCGTTTGCAGGGCGTCGAAGAGTTCTCCTCCATGCAGCCCGTTTTCAATTGCAGTTTCGGCATCGCTTTGAGTGAACCACAGATGTAGTTCATCCCCAGGCGCTTTGAACGTGATACCTACGTATCCCGGTTGTGGGCCAGGCGTGTCTTCTACGGGGAACTTTGCCGCCACGTCCAAAACTTGCTCGATCAACTCTCCCAATGCTTGTCTATCTTGCAGATCTTTTACCTCGAGGGTGACATAAAAATCTGTTTCCATGGCCAGGAAACGCACGACGTTACCCTGGCTGTCCATGCAATTCTCACCGTAAGCTTCAGCGTAACCGTTTGCCTGGGATTGCACATCTTTCAGTGCTTCTTTGAAATCTTTGGACAGGTCAGGTAAAGATTCGCGCGCCCAGACAAAACTGCATTCGGTATAAGTGTAATCCTGCGGTGTTGCAGTCACCGTGGATAACCCCGAGTCAGGACCAACCGTCAAGCCAGGGTCTGGCTGTCCCTGTCTGGGAAAGTTGCAGGCGCTGAGCAGGAATATAATAAGAATCGATGTTATGAAGAAAGAGCGCATTTTGTGGTAATCATACTAAACATCTGGAAACCTGTCACCATCTCAGCGATAAAGCAGTCGCTATGGCTGCCTGACATTTCAACGATAATACCGATATGAAACATCCCGTTCAGGGACGAATCTCACTTGGCTACGCTCGATATTTGAGATATAAACAACCTGATGAAACGATTATTACAAATACATCCTGGCACGTCTGTGCGTGTAATTGATTTTGAGGGGGGCAAGAACTTGCGTAGCAAGTTGATACAATATGGCATATATCCGGGTGACTACCTGCGCCTGTTACGCAAGGCGCCACTGGGCGGTCCCTTGCTGGTCGAATGCAATGACCGCGAGATTGCTCTTGGCAGGGGCGTCGCGGATAAAATCATTGTGGAGATAGACACTTGCGGATCGCTTTAATCGGACAACCGAATTGCGGCAAAAGCACACTGTTCAATCAGGTAGCGGGCTACAAAGCCGAGACAGGTAACTTTACCGGTACGACAGTCAAATACACGGAAAGCAAAGTCCGCGTGGCTGGCGAAGTGGTCGAAATTGTGGACTTGCCTGGAGCGTATACGCTGGAGGCGCTCAGCCCTGCGGAGCGGGAAGCAACCTCCTATTTGCGTTCGAACAAAGTGGATGTGGTCATTAATGTGGTGGACGCTTCGCGTCTGGCGCTCGGTCTCGAACTGACCCTGGAACTGCTCTCGTTAAATAAGCCTGTCATCCTGGCCTTGAATATGATGGACGAAGCCGACCGTCTTGGTTTGCACATCGACGGCCTCGGCCTGCAAAAGGAGTTGGGAACGCCTGTCCTGCCGCTGGTGGCCAGCAAAGGACGCGGAGTGAAAGGCGTATTTTTGAAAGCTTTAGAAGTGGGGAAAAATGGGCTTAAAACAAAGGATACAAAGGGCACAAAGGAAGATGGTGCAGGCGAGCGGCACGGGCAGGCGCGCATCTTGGCTCAAAAGTTCGTGCAACATGGAGTGCGACGCATTTCCCGACGTGACCGATTGGATGATGTGCTCCTGCATCCGCTCTGGGGCTATGTGGTTTTGCTGTTCATACTGTTCCTGTTCTTTCAAGCTGTGTATGGTATCGGACAACTGATCGAACCGCCCTTGCTGGCATTCTTTGATGCGATTACCCAGGGGGCATTGTCCCCTTTCAAGGCTGATACTCTGCTTTCGGAAATAATCCTGGGTGTGATGCAGGGTATCGCGGCGGGCGTAGCCATCGTGCTGCCCTACCTGTTACCGTTTTTATTTGGCTTAGGGGTTTTGGAAGATATTGGATACCTGCCGCGTGTGGCCTTCCTGATGGATGCGTTGATGCACCGCATCGGATTGCATGGCAAAGCCGTCGTGCCATTTATCCTTGGCTACGGTTGTAATGTCCCGGCGGTTATGTCCACCCGAACACTGGAAGAGCCGCGTGACCGTTACCTGGCAGCGGCGCTGGCAACCTTGGTTCCGTGCGCGGCGCGGCTGGCGGTGGTGTTCGGGTTGGTGGCTTTTTATCTCGGTCCGCTGGCGGCCTTTGCGCTATATCTGTTCAACCTGCTGGTTATCGCTGTCACCGGGCGCATCCTGAATAGCCTCATGCCGGAAGACACCCCCGGTTTGATCCTCGAGATGCCGACCTATCGCATCCCAACCTTGAAGAATGTGACCGGCAAAGCCTGGTTCCGTATGCGCGAGTTTGTGGTCGAGGCCTGGCCGTTGTTGATCGTGGGCAGCGCGATTTTAGCAGCTTTGAATTATTTCAACGCGGCAGTGGTGTTTAATTGGCTCGTCCGCCCCATGACATGGAGCCTGGGTCTGCCCGCAGAAGTTGGCGTACCACTGATCTTTGGGATTTTACGCAAAGAGTTGTCGCTGGTGATGTTGGGGCAGGCGTTGGGGACGGTCAACTTTGACACAGCCTTGAGCATCCCTCAGATGGTAACCTATGCCACCTTCGTGATGTTCTACCTGCCCTGCCTCGCGACCCTGGCTGTGTTGAAACGTGAACTTGGAACCCGCGCAATGTTAGCTATCGCCTCGTTGACGGTGGTGGTGGCGCAGGTCGCCGCCTGGATCGCCTGGGGGGTGACGGTGATCTTGCTCTGATATAAGCGTAC
>CAZLOC010000269.1:3136-5604 GCA_964560935.1 uncultured Anaerolineaceae bacterium
GCCTCTGTCCCCTCTTCGTCTACAGCTACAAAAGCCTTGTGGATAACGTCGCTGATGTATAGCTCACGCGATCCGGTCATGCCTGAAAAATCAGCCCGCCCCGGATCGAAAGCTGTATCCATTCCCATAGCTGCCAATGTATCGGAAAGGTTGAACTGGCTGGTGTAAGTAAATTTCGGTAAACCCAGTTCGATCGAGGTGGGTTGCATAGCGCCCAGGATTCCATCCAGCAGTTGAATATCCATTTTTGATTCAAAGGCCTGGAAAGTGCCTTCATCCGGGACGATAATATCCATGGCCGCAGTTCCACCGGCGTATGGCAATTCCACTGCTTGGTAGCCATCCCCACTTGTGTAAAGTAAGCCGTGCATACCCTCCATCATCATGTCTACCTGCACCTGCGAGCCGTCCGGGAGGTAAAACGGTGCTTCAACAGTTGAATTTGGATCGAACTGCGTCTGCCAGTCAGCTTTGAAATAAATCGCATTGACCAGCACCATGCGCGTCATGGCATCCAGCGCGCCTTGCGGGATCAGGTCCTCGATCTTGCCCTGGGTCCGGGCACTGACCCAGTCATTGATCTCCTGGCGGATGGCTGCGGCTCGTGTAATGAAATCCGCCAGGCGGATACCTGCGCCGTAATTGCCCGCGATCAAATCGAGATATTCCTGTAAGAAGGGGTAATCCTGTTGCGCCCAGACGGCATTGGCGATGTCCAGTTGCATGGGCTGTTCATCTGCTGAAGTCGTTTCGCCGCGTTTTGCCAGCTCCAGGTCGAGCGCGTTGAAAGCGGGATGCAGTTGCTCCTGAGACAGGTCGAAGTGCAGTGTCTTTCCCATCTGGGATTCGGTTTCGCCGCGTGCGCCGGCATAGGTCATCGCCAGGGCCAGGGAAACACTGAAGGGAGAGTAGAACAGGTTCTCGTCCCGTGCTCGCAGCGACTGGTACAAGTCCAGGGCAAAGGCGTTGTCCCCGTCCACCAGGGTCTGGATGTCATCGGCCGGGGCATCCGGCGAAACGACGCGCCCACGGTCGGACTGTGCCACGCCGCCAGAAGGGACGGGTGCGGCAGCGCCTCCGCAGGCGGACAGGAACAAACTCAGGGCAACCAGACTGGATATAATTTTGAAGTGGTTCACGGTTTCCTCCTATAAGTCAGGATATATTTAGAGGACGTATTTGGATACGATTTGTTCCCATCTTAGGAAAAAATTCAAGTATGTTTTGATTGATTCTCGTACGGGCTATACAGATATTAGTGGTATTTGCACAAGTCTTATGCCTCAAAAGTTAGTAATCGTGTTTACTCCCAATCGACAAAGTTTGATAGGAGCTATTGAATTGGCTCGTAGGTCAATAGAGTATAGAAAACAATCAGACGACTTGCGGCCTTTGATTATTTTCCCCCTGGCTTCGCGAATTGAAAATGCAGAGAATGAATTACAAAGAGAATGGCGATTTGGCGCTAAAACGGATGGAGTAGGGATGGGTTATCAGCCATTGTTTGAAGCCATTTTGAAAGAATCATACAATTTGCCAGATTGTAATTTAACCAACTATTTTGATAATGTACAAATTCAGTACAAACCCCGTTATTCTTATGGAGAAGAAATTGCTGTGCTGTCCGAGCGCACAGAAGACAGATTGTCAATAGCTAGGAGCTACGAGAACTTTGCCGAACGGTTGATAAGTCTCGAAAACCCTTGGGAAAATATTGAGTCACTAAGAAGTTATGATGATAAAAAGGAATTAGAAGCGAGTGGCCAAGGCCCACTGTTTGATGTGTTTCTCTGTCATAATTCGGCTGACAAGGAAACAGTTAAAAAAATTGGCAAAGAGTTAAAGGAACGCGGCATAAAACCTTGGCTAGATGAGTGGGAACTTGCGCCGGGGTTACCTTGGCAGAGAATTGTCGAAGAACAAATTGAAGAAATTAAATCTGTGGCTGTATTTGTGGGCGAAAGTGGGTTAGGACCCTGGCAGGAAATGGAAATACGAGGTCTTTTGAGTGAGTTTGTAAAACGAAGTTGCCCTGTTATTCCAGTAATATTAAGTAACGCTCCCCAGACACCTAAACTTCCCATTTACCTACGTGAAATGACATGGGTTGATTTCCGCAAAAATGATCCAGATCCTATGAAACAATTAATTTGGGGTATTACAGGCAAAAAAACATAACTATTTCTCGACAAGAATCATCAAATAATTAGACAGCAGGCTCGTAAAAGCGTAATCGGATGCCATCTCGACATCCGATTTCTCGTTTACTTCCCTAACCTCGCCCGCTCTTCTTCGATCACACTCTCATCAAGTTTCTTGAACAGCGGCCCCGGCTGGTTCAATTTTTGTCCGGGTTTCAACTCACTCGGCTTCCACTGCAGCCCCTCGACTACGCCTGCGGCTCCGCTCGGGGAGCGGTAGCGCAATCCCTTGTGCGTGCCGAGCGAGTCGCTGATCTCCTCCACGTA
>CAZLOC010000270.1:0-5577 GCA_964560935.1 uncultured Anaerolineaceae bacterium
TAGGCATTGAAGAAATTCGAGAAGGACTGGCTGGCAGGCTTAAGACCTGACAGGTTTACTTCCTGCTACTACGCCATCATGGGATGGCCTTTCACCTCGGTCCGCTCCATGACGTGCCCGGGCAGGTCACGCGGCAGGGGTCACGTTCACGGAAGTTTTCCAAAACATATACGTACTTGTTTAAAACAGGTACGTATGTGAGCTCCAACAAGTTGTTTATCTTTCCCGACAAGTACGTACTTGTCCTCCAACAAGTTGTTTATGTTTCATAACAAGTACGTACCTGTTTCGAAGCGATATGCGTATAGGTAAAAAGGCAGCCGCCGCGTGGGTGGCTGCCTTTTTGTTGAAAGTGTTGGGAATGATCGGGCTTAATCTGCTTTTTCGAAGTCGACCTCCTTCAACGCCTTCTTGAACACCTTTCCGGGGATGAAGCGCGGCAGCAGGTTGGTCACCTGGCTGGCGGATACATCCTCCTCCTGTTCCGCGCCCTCCGCGCTGTTGCGCAGCCACACCGTCCCGGTGTCCTTCGGGAGAAGCTGCCGAAGTCGCCCAGCTCGACGATACGGCCCTCGGCCAGTTCCTCCGGGATGATCGTCAACAGTGATTCCAGCACGGCCAGCGTATCCGGGCCGGTGACAGTGCACATCTGGGTGATGCGCTTCGACAACTGCCGCAGGGTCTTGCGCCCGCTGGCTTGTACGGAGGGGTAGAACTTCTTGGGCGCTTCCGGGTCCCTGGGATTGGGACGTTCGACGATGTTATATTTGACGGACATGATATTTTTTCCTTTCGTTATTGGTTTTTAGGAAGCGCTGGCCAGCTGACTTCGATACTCAAAATTTTACGGATTTCGGAGGCCGGAGTCAATTTGTACGCTTTACAGGTTTGTCAGGTTGGGGGCGAAATTAATGAATTTGTAATTAAAACGTCTTGAATACTTTTCGCGTTGTGCTATATTTTGTACAGAACTCTTTATTACCCCTTTTATGTAGAGATCACTCCCCGTTGCGAGGGCGGGGAGTGATCGTTTTATTATTGCCATTGTGGATTGGCAAATCCGCAACGTTTCGCCGGATTTGTCAATCCAGCGGAGCAAATGTACTTGATCGTCGACAAGTACGTACTTGTTTTGCAACAGTCTGCCCCGACTACGAACGTCGGGACAGGCGTACAGGCAAAAAGGCAGCCGCCGCATGGGTGGCTGCCAAGCTGCTGCTCATGATTGGCGCCCGGGGTAATATCCACACTGAGACCTTCCGAGCATTTACAGAGGAAGAATACCGCATTCCCTACTCGATAAGTTCAATGAAGTACTCCTTGCCACTTCCTTCCGGGAAGATATACCAGGGTTGGAAAGAGTCTCCGATTGTACCTGTCCACCAATACATTTGATCCCGGCAGGTTGGACCTTCGCGGATGGAAAGACGCGTTCCGCGCGGGAGGTCGATCCGGGCCTCGTGCTCAAACTCGCTGGCTGTCAGGGTTTCACTGACCACCTCTACAACAGAACCCTTTCGGATTCCTTTGATCGGAAGTGGCGCACCTTTACAAAACATATCTGCCACGCTTGCATTGTCCGGCATATTTGTCACCGCCTGGCCGGATTCACCTCCAACCGCGATGTAGGCAAAGGAACGTTCATCTGATTCGACAGTATTATCCACGACCAAATTCCCCTCGGCATTCATCTCTACTTCAAACCAGCCCGCAAAAAGCGGGTAATTCGACCAATCATACAAAAAGACCCTCACCTTTTCGAATGGTTCGAATTGAAAGAAGTAGAGTTGTTTCCGGTCGATCGAGAGGCTGACCGACGGGCCGGGTGGATGTGTGATCTCGGTTGAATACTCGAAAGACTTGAACCACCTTTTCAGCCTGAACTGATACGTTCCAGCCTGCCCATCCCAGGGAACCATATATTTCAAGACAACCCTTCCCCGGCGATCGGACTGGACTTCCATTTGCTCCCGGTTCCCATCAGGTTGCAGGACTTCGGCCTCGATATTCTTCTCCGCTGGCCAGCCACATGTGACCATCAGAATGGGTTGCATTGTATAAGTGGATTTTGAGATATAGCCGAGGCCGGGTTTTTCATAGTCATGGGAACAATCCCGGTCATCAGTTCCCCCGCCGATGCTGAAATAAACCACTTCGGTGATGACATCCTGCGGTGGGACCTGGCTGACATTTTCGCTTGAAAGCGTATATTCGGGAGGCATTGGGGTGGGCGCCATTGCGGTGGGTATCTCGCCCGAAGCAGATTGGCAGGCGGCCAGGACAAGCAGGAAGCAAAGCACCAGGCAAACAGGAAAATATTTCACAAGCATGTTCTTAGGGAAATGGCGTTGGCGTGGGACCACAGGCTGCTATCACGAGCAATACAAAAACATAAAGAAGCAGAACTGGTTCGAATTTGCTTATTGTTCAGGCTCCAATGAATAACCATAAAAAATGTTCCCTTCCGATACCCATCCGTCGAATCCAAGATCGGTTTGTACGAACCAACTGTAATTCGAGCCAGTACCAGGTAGAACAGGTGGATTGCATACCGGTCCTGCCACGACTTTTATTTTAATCCCTTTTGGTAAAACTGTTTTTGTAATTCCATCCTTGTAAGGACTTGACTTTAGCTCTACCCCTGGATCAACATTTGCAATTGCGTATTGGCCAATCTGCAAGCGACTATCCGCCCCTTTTTTCCTTATGTTTTTTGACTTCATTCCAGCCTCATGACAGCATCCTGTTATGGGTATGGCTCCAGCAAATACACACCATTTTGATCCTCTGCCATCCAACCCTCCTGCCCATCATCTGTAAGGATCTTCCACCAGGTACTGCCCTCTGCACATTTCCGGCTGTTCAGGATGACTATGGCCGAGTTTTCTGGGACGGTTGTTAAAACGTTCTCTGAAAAGCCCGGCTTTTCCCGGATGCTCATGTCGCTGCCATCAGTAAATGTGACCCTTGCACCTGCATCGACAAATAATCGCGAGGGCAGGCCGCCACAGTCTGAAATCAGAATATCGCTTCCAAAACCCAGGATAAGGTTGTTTGATGGTGATGCCAGATTTTCTACCAATCCTGATGTTTCCCCAATTGCATAATATACATATTGTTGATTACCAGGAGTCTGAATTTGTAATTGCCCGGTTGCATCCGCTTGATATTGATTCCACCCTATCAGGCGCATGGTATCAGATGCTCCGGGTTCATACGCAAACAAGCGAATATTTTCATAAGGTGAGAAGTTGTAAAGAAACAACTGATTTTCCTCGATGCCGTACATTCGCGGGGACGATGGGACAATCACAGTTGTAGTATCTTCTACATAGCCACTGGCCCCTTCAACAATAATAGTATATTCACCGGGTTGCATGGATCTTGTGGCTTTGATTTCATAAGGAAACATTCCGTAGGAACCGGTGGCAACAACTTCTGACACCTGAGATGAATCTGGAAATATTACCGTAACGGTAACAGTTTCATCGCTCTGCCAACCGCAACTGTCGAAATCAATTGAATCCATCCATTCCTGTGGCGTTGAAGAAAGTGCAGACAAGATGACCAAAGTAGGTGTCGTAGCCCACTCACATGCAGAACCTCTGCCTCCGCCACCATAATATGTTACTTCTCCAAGTACGTCCTCTGGGGGAACTTGATTGGCATTGGATGGGTTGAAATCAGCTTCTGCTTTCTCTGCAGACCCGCCCTCTTCTGCAGGAGCTTCTGGTTGAGCCGGTTCCTGGGGTTCCTCATAGACTGGTTCTTCATAGGCAGGCTCTGGTGATCCGCCACATGCTATGATGGCGAGAATTACCAAAACACAGAAAAGCAAAACGAGAGAGTTATTTGTCTTCATATTACACCTTCCGTTTCTCGATCACTTGGATATCTTCCTCACTCAACCCAAAACAATCTGAAGACTCACCGGTTCAACTCCGCTTCCAGCCCTGCAACATCGTTGCTCACGCCACATATTTCAAATAGAGACTGCATGGCTACTCAACAACCTTTATATAAAATTGATCCCCCTTACCTTCTGGTATCCAAATGGTTTCGTCTGGATATAAGTCAGTATTTCCCCACCACCAAAACATATTATCTTTGCAAATTGGGTGGTGGGAGCCAGGCCATATATCGATAAGTGAACCTTGTTTAAGTGTTACCGGCCTGGACCAATCAGGGTGGTCATTGTCATCAGCAAAATATCCGGTCAGTTCAGGTACGATAACTTCAACTGTTTGACCGCCTTTGTATTTTGGCTTCTGTATTGGCGCATCCTTACAGTAGACATCTCCCGTGTTCCAGCCTCTGAGTTCTCCCAAATCATCTGACCAACCTTCATAAAGAAATAACACTTGTCCAGAAATATCTCCAATCGCTGCGTAATGAACTTCATTATCAACAGGGACGTTCATAACCAAACTGCCATCTTTTGACATCTTCAACTCGAGCCAGCCAATCATCTTATCGTGGGAAAAATCATATAGAAAAAACCTGACTCTTTCCGTTGGCTTAAACTGGTAGAAATATAGCTTTGCTCTATCTTTTGAAAGATATAAACGGGGGCCTTCTGGATGAGTAACCTCCACATTATGCTCTAAATTCACTTCTTGGTTTCTAAAATTAAAGCCATAAACTCCTTCTTGATCTTCCCAGCCGACAACATATTCGAACCATAATTCTCCAAACGAATTAGTTACTAGTGCTTGTTTCTCTTTCGTTCCGTTGGGCAAGGATATATCAACTTCGATATTCTCATCAGTGGACCATCCACAAGTATCGATCTCGATCAATTGCATCTTTTCAACTATGTCTGGAGCCAAACCTACTTTTGGCGTTGAATAATCTTCATCCCATTCACAGCCACCGCCGCCACCAGCACCGCCGCTAAAAAAATACACCTCTTCTAACACATCTGCTGGAGGGACTCGATTGAGATCGTCAAGCGATAAAGTCACTGGCGTGGGTGGTATCTCTGGAGTAGCAGGCATACACGCTCCTGCCATCAGTGCCAGAGCAGCTAAAGAGAAAAAAGAAATATGTTTCACCCCTTCTCTCCCTCCACAATCTTGACCTCTTCCTCACCCAACCCAAACAACTCATAGACTCGCCGATTCAACTCCGCCTCCAGCCCTGGGACCTCATCGCCCGCGTGACAAGTTCTTCTTCAACGGCATACCCCAGCCGCGCGAACAAATTGCATAGACCAGCGGGTTCTTTGCACAGGTGGATGTCGTCGAGGATGAAGTAGCGGGTCATGGTTTAATTATGGGAAGAAATGGCATTTGGTAATTATCTTTGAAGAAAAAATCCGTGGGCAAATCCGAGCCTTCCTGTCCTACTACCCCGGATTTCTTGCTTCAACAAAATAAACCAGCAATTCTTCATTTGGAATTTTGAGGGAAGCTTGTCCTGACTCGTCTACGGCAAGCTTACGCCAGCCAACGAATGTGTACATCGCCTTATCTGAGTGTTTTATGGTTGTGATAGGTCATTTCACTTTATCAGATCGGTCATTTTTTCAAGCAATACATTAATATCCCTCAAGCAAGTGGACAGATATTTTTTGTT
>CAZLOC010000271.1:0-5568 GCA_964560935.1 uncultured Anaerolineaceae bacterium
AAAATCCGAAACTACGCAAGATGTGCAAACAGAAACCGAGCACCCGGTCAATCTCCTCTGGCATCTGGTCGGGCCGGCAGAACAGGTGGGCATCGTCCTGGGTGAAGCCGCGCACGCGTAGCAGCCCATGCAGAACCCCACCCCGCTCAAAACGGTAAACCGTTCCCCACTCTGCAAATCGCATTGGCAAATCTCGGTAGCTGCGCCGGGTGTTTTTATAAATGAGAATATGAAATGGACAGTTCATCGGTTTCAAGTAATAATCCTGCCCTTCGATATCCATGGACGAATACATATTCTCTTTGTACCACGTCAGGTGACCGCTGGTTTCCCACAGGTTGGCTCGACCGATGTGTGGTGAGTAAACCAGGTCATATCCTCCTGCCAGATGCTCGTTTACGCAATATTCT
Source organism: uncultured Anaerolineaceae bacterium (assembly GCA_964560935.1). GTDB lineage: Bacteria > Chloroflexota > Anaerolineae > Anaerolineales > Villigracilaceae > JAABUE01. The sequence continues at coordinate 411 of CAZLOC010000271.1, forward strand.
TCAGCCAGGTGCCGGATCATACCACCGTTGGGATGCCAGAGGACCAACCCGCCGCCGAGCTCGGGGTTGATACTGAATAGATCCAGTTGTTTTCCCAGCCTGCGATGATCGCGCTTCTCAATTTCTTCCTGCCAGACCAGGAATTCTTTTAATTCATCGGCTGTTTCAAAGGCAGTGCCATAGATGCGCTGCAGCATGGGATTCTTCTCGCTGCCACGCCAGTAAGCGCCAGCGATGCTCAGCAGTTTTATCGCATCTATTGGGATTTCGTGAGTATTGCTCACATGTGGGCCCCGGCATAAATCGGTGAAAGGACCATGTGAATAAAAAGAAATCTGAACTGGCTTATCGGTCGGATCCCCGTTTTCATCCAGCTTTCCGGCAGCCAGTTCGTCTATCAGCTCAAGTTTGTAGGGTTGGTCTTTAAACTGAGCGCGCGCCTCCAATGGACTGACCTCTCGATAGACAAAAGGATAGTCTTGGCGGATGATTTCACGCATCCGCTCTTCTATCACATCTAAATCCTGGGGAGTCAAAGGGCGTGGCAATTCAAAATCGTAATAAAAGCCCTCCTCTATGGCGGGGCCTATCGCGAACTTTCCATCTGGGAACATATCCAGAACTGCCTGAGCCATGATATGTGAACAGCTATGGCGAATTCGATAAAGCTGGCTTTCTTTATATTCAATGGTCATTAATTCTCTCCTAAAGGGGAAATATAGCACAGATCGGGAATTGGTTTATAGTTCTTGTGATACAAGTTACCTTTCAAAGCCTGAATACAACTCCCGCAATAACCAGCCCCCCAAGTACAGAATAGGCAGTTCCTCGCAAAAAAAAGCGCGAAAATGAAATCCGTAATCCTTGTATTCTGCCGTCCCCGTACTACCAGAGATCACCAAAAAATGAGGCGTGAGAGTACAAAACATCAACCAATCCGATATCAGCCAGTCTACCAGATTGAAAACAAATACTACACCGGCGGCATTCAACCACAATACCCAGAATTGCACACCACCTTGTGCATTTAGCGATAGTGTTGAGAAAAATGGCCCGAGCAAAAGCAGCATCAAAAAAGGTATGCCAAAAACAAATAAAAGACGCCTTTCGGCTTGTGTTCTTTCAGGCACTTTCTCCTGGATTTTAGGTGGATAGTTGTGCAAGAAAATGCGCGGACTTACCCATAAGGCAAGAATTAACCATATCGATGCAAGCAATGAGAGAATCACACCATCTTTCAAAGTCTTAATCAAGTTTAGCATAATTACTTCTTGCTCTGTCAGGTAAACCAGCTGGTTGCGACATTGGTGCGCATATCAAATTCTGGCAAATGAGGCTTGATATCCAGTTACGTCGTGCCGTCCAACATATCCACTCCTTCAATGTCGATGCTGTTTTCTCAGTGTGCCAGAAGCCGAACAATCGACAAGTTAATCGGGTTTGGGCGGCAAGGATGGCGCGTAGAAAACAGGCTTCGCAGCCGTTCCGCAGCATGCCAAGATGCCATGAGATTGTCGCCTGCGGATATCTGGTGATACAAGCAATCTCGCTCTCCCGGAGAGGACCATCCTAAAAAAAGTTAGTGGTTTCGATCCGAGTTGCGTTAGGCATACACCGGCAAAGGTCAGCCTGGATTTCGGAAATGGATAGCTTCGACATTTCAGCCTCCCCAGCCAATCATTCGGGCCAATTGGTAAATGATAACCGCGGTACCGGACGAGATAACCAGCAGCAAGCCTATGCTGAAAGCTGGCCATTTCCATGCACCAGTTTCCTGTTTCATCACAGCCACCGTAGCTGCACAGGGAATGAAAGTCATCTGTACTACCAGGAACGCCAATCCGGCCGCCGCGGTCAGGGATTTACCGACCTGGTCTGCTAGTCCTAGATTCGCTTCACTCCCATACAAAACACCCAGCGTCGCTATGGTGTTTTCCTTGGCAAAAAAACCAGCCAACAAGGAGACTATCAACCGCCAATCACCCCATCCCAGCCAACGCCCGGCGGGTTCCAGCCAACGTCCTAACCTGGCCAGCAGACTCACTTGAATATCGCCTTCCGGAAGATATGCAAGTAGCCATATGGTCACTGAAGCCAGCAAGATGATCGTGCCAGCTTTCTTGACGAACGCCCAGGTGTTCTGCCAGACGTACAGGCCGATTGTCCGGATATTAGGAACATGATAAAGCGGCATTTCCATGATAAAGGCTGAACGGACACCTTTGAACAGACCCCGGTGGATTGCCATACCCACCAAGAGCAGCAGGAGGATGTTGCCAGCCACCAATCCCCAGCTTACGATTGCTGCATTCTCGCCGAAGAAGGCCGGAGCCAGGAAAACGATCACCGCCATACGCCCAGAGCATGGCACAAGCGGCATTAGTAGGATTGTCAGCAGGCGAGCGCGTCGCTCCTCGACAATACGTGCTCCCAAGATTCCTGGCACGTTGCATCCAAACCCGATGAATAGCGGCAAAAAAGAACGACCGTGAAGCCCCATCCAATGCATGAAGCGGTCCATTACATATGCCGATCGCGTCAGGTAACCTATGTCTTCCAGCAGGCCTAATATGGCATAGAAAATAACCAAAACGGGTATGAGGGCCAGTACAGCCCCCGCGCCGGTAATCACGCCATCCACCAATAGACTGTCCAGCCACTTTGGAGCAAGGGCAAGAGCCTGGTGCACGACCTCAGCAATGGTGGAGAGGACTTGCGAATCGATCCAGCTCACCAATGGCATGGCAGCGGCATATGTGAGCCCAAAAACCAATCCATAAATACATAAAAGTAACACCAATCCCCAAAATGGGTGCGTGGCGATCTTGTCCAGGCGATCAGTGAGGCTAATTGTGCCTGCCCTTGGCTTTTCCACTGCAGCCCGCACCATGCGCCCGATCCATTCGTATCGCCCGCCGGCAACATCCAGGTAAGCGTCCTCATGCTGCATAAGCAGTGGTTGAATGCACTCCCACACCTCAGGTGAAGATTTGCGAACAATCTCAGTGATTTCTGCATCTCCTTCGAGTAATTTGGTGGCGACCCAGTCTATTGGATAAAGCAGAGTTTTCCTGATAAGCAAGGAGCTGATCTCTGCCAGAACCTGACGGTGCTCCACGCGGATATCCGGACGGTTAGGAGTAAAATCATTGGGGTTCTTCAACAGTCGCAAAACAGCGTCGATCACCTCTCTGACACCCTGGTTGTGAGAGGCTACCAGCGGTACCACCGGCACCCCCAATGCGGCTTGCAGCACATGCGTTTCCACGCGAATACCTTCTCGCTCAGCAACATCCATCATGTTTACCCCCACCACCACTCGCACAGGCATGCTGAACAATTCGGCGACCAGGTACAGGTTACGTTCCAGAGCAGCGGCATTGACGATCGACACCACTGCGTCGGGTTTTTCAAGCAGGAGAAAATCGCGCGCGATGCGCTCCTCATCGGAGTTGGCTGTCAGGCTATAAGTGCCAGGCAAGTCCACCAGGCGAATCACCTGTCCGTCATGTGTGAAAAAGCCGGTTTTTTGTTCCACTGTTTTGCCTGGCCAGTTTCCCACGTGCTGGTTCAGCCCGGTGAGCATGTTGAAGACGGTAGACTTGCCTACGTTGGGCTGACCGGCCAGAGCGATCGTGAGAGTCACCTCAGACTTGCTCATGACATCTAGACCAGCACCTTAAGCGCTTCTCCCCGCCCCATGGTGGTGTGTACATCTTTGATCGTCAGCAGAATCGGACCATGCCTATAATTTTACACGACTGATACCTCAACACCAGGCGTAAAACTCAGGAGAAACCATGTTGTGGGTAGTTTCCTCCCCAACGCACAACACGTTCACCAAACCGTGCCTTCCCGCTGGCAGATCAGACACAGCGTTCATCATATTGACATGAATAGCCTTGCCTTTACCGGTTCCCATAAACTATTTCATCACCTTGAACTTCCGTAAAACCTGAAGGACACGCTCTGGGGTGTAGGGTAATTCGCGCATCCACACACCTGTTGCATCGTGAATCGCACTGGCGACTGCTGGAGCTACCCCGTCTGTGGAAATTTCAGCCACTGATTTTGCACCAAAAGGTCCACTCGGCTCATCTGTTTGGACGAAAATAACATCCATGAGCGGCATCTCCTTTGCGCGAGGGATGTGATAAGCACTAAAATTCGGATTGAGCTGGTGGCCTTCTACGTCGAAGCGCATCTCTTCGGTGAGAGTAAAACCCAGAGCTTGCGCCATGCCGCCTTCCACCTGCCCGGCAGCGGTGATTGGATTAATCACCCTGCCGCAATCCACCACCATTAACAATCGTTCGACTGTGATCTCCCCGCTTTTTGAATCCACAATCACCTCAGCAAACTGAGCGGCGGTAGGTGGCGGGCTGACCTGGCTGGTATGAGATGCTGTAGCCATGATCTGGCATTGATCCATCTGGTGCAGGCTGCTCAACGCCACTTCTGCCAGGGTCACAGAACGATTGTCTGGGGCGATCACTCTGCGATCTTCCAGCCTCAGGCTACCCGGTTCTGAAACGCCAAGCATGCGCGCCCCATACTTCAAAATCTGTTCTTTGACCTGCAAGGCTGCCTTTTGCACTGCGCCGCCGCTGATGTAAGTTGTGCTACTGGCATAGGCGCCTTTATCGAAGGGTGTGAAATCCGTATCCGAGGAGTAAACGATCACGTCGTCCAGCGGCAAGCCCAGAATCTCAGCGGCCATCTGTGCCAGGATAGTATCGGAGCCGGTACCCAGATCTGTTGCGCCAATCAACAAGTTGAAGGAGCCATCATCATTCATTTTCAAAGTCGCGGCGGCCATGTCCAATCCCGCGATACCACTGCCGTGGATCATCACAGACATGCCGATGCCATGCCGCAGGTGTCCGTTTTGCTGGCGGTGGGATTGACGCTTGGTATAAAAATCGGTGGCTTTCAGGCCAATCTCTACACATTGTTCCAGTGCACTGCTTTGCAAGGACTGCTCGGTACCCTCACGGCCCTCACCCAACGCTTTAGACAGGTACATATCTTCACCGAGTTTGATCCAATTGCTGCGCTTGAATTCAACCTCGTCCAGTCCCAGTTTTTCAGCGATTTCAGCCATCATAACTTCGATGCCAAATTGGCACTGCATTGCCCCGTAACCGCGAAAAGCGCC
>CAZLOC010000272.1:0-5554 GCA_964560935.1 uncultured Anaerolineaceae bacterium
TGACCGGGATATCCCTGGTTTTTTCGTCGGCTTTCATTTGCTGGTATACTTCCCACCCGTCCATATCCGGCATCATCAGGTCGAGCAGAACCAGATCGGGTGGTTGCTGGCGCACTTTTTCCAAACCCTCTTTGCCGCCTGTGGCGCCGACCACTTCAAATCCCCGGCGGCCTAAAATCAGACGAATCAAATCGATCATTTCTGGTTCGTCTTCGATGCACAAGATTTGTTTGCTAGTTGTATCATTCATAAGGTGCCTGTCCTGTTGGCAAGTTTACCACAAAGCGAGGCGATGTGAAAATTGTTACCTGGAATGTGAACGGATTGCGCGCAGCGCTGAAGAAGGATGCACTCAGCACGGTTCTTTCCTGGACCCCGGATCTGCTCTGCCTCCAGGAAATTAAAGCCCGCCCCGAGCAGTTGACCAATGAACAACGGAACATCCCCGGATACCAGATTGTCTGGAACCCGGCCGAACGCCCCGGATACAGTGGCGTGGCGACCCTCATGCGCGAAGAAGCGTTGGATGTTGAACTCGGTATGTACGCGCCGCAATTCGACGTTGAAGGCCGCGTCATCCGCACTCGCCATCCGGATTTTCTGCTCTATAACATTTACTTTCCTAACGGTCAACGCGGCAAAGACCGCGTAGATTATAAGCTGGACTTTTATGCTCACCTGCTGGAAACCTGCGATGTGTTACATGCGGTGGGTGAGAATATCATCATCACTGGCGATTTCAATACCGCGCACATGCCTATTGACCTGAAAAATCCCAAAGAGAACGAGACGACCTCCGGTTTTTTGCCTGAAGAACGCGAATGGGTGCAGAAGTTCCTCGATCACGGCTTTGTGGATGTGTACCGGAAGCTTTATCCTGAGCGTGAGCAATATACCTGGTGGACATATCGTTTCACTGCCCGCCAGCGTGGCATTGGTTGGCGTATAGACTATTTTTTGGTGTCGGAGACGCTTGTGCCTCGTGTGAAGGATATTATCATCCATGAGGATGTGCCGGGATCGGACCATTGTCCGGTAGAAATGATCATCGAATAGCTCCCATAGAGCCAATTAATATCTTGAATTGATTGTTTTTGATAGGAATATATAAGAAAATTATTATAAGAATTAGCCTGCTCTACTCGTCAAGAGAGTAGATTGGTATAATCGTATCGGTATTGGAGGATAATTCTGTGAATTCACGAAGTCAATCGTTTCTCGTCTACTTCCTGCTCATTGTTGCCATTGCTGCCATGTTTTACATGGGTTTCCGGCAAGATGGCGATAGTCAGGAGGTATTGACAATTAACCAACTTGCTCAAGATATTCAGGCAGGGAAGGTTGGGAAAGTCACCGTTAAAAGTGATGATAAGCTGCAGGTCGTTTATCAGGAAGGTACGGAAAAACTAGCTCAGAAGGAAGCAGGAGCAACCTTGGTGGAACAACTTGTTAGCCTGGGTGTTACTCCTCAGCAGCTCTCGCCAGAAAACAATGATTTCAAACTGGTGGTCGAGGCGCCTTCTTCCTGGGTAGGGATTCTCAGCAGCGTTGTTTATATCTTGCCCATTTTGTTGATGGGCGGTGTGCTTTGGTTTATCTTTAGACAGGCGCAGGGTAGCAACAATCAAGCCATGGCTTTTGGAAAGTCCCGCGCGCGTATGTTCAGCGGCGACCATCCCACGGTTACATTTTCCGATGTCGCTGGCGTGGAAGAAGCCAAGGAAGAATTGGCCGAAGTGGTCGAGTTCTTGCGTGAACCGCAAAAGTTCATCCAGCTTGGCGCGCGCATCCCGAAAGGTGTTTTGTTGGTTGGACCTCCCGGCACGGGTAAAACCCTGCTGGCCAAGGCTGTCTCTGGCGAGGCGGGCGTCCCGTTCTTCTCGATCTCCGGCTCGGAGTTTGTGGAAATGTTCGTCGGCGTAGGCGCCAGCCGTGTGCGTGACCTGTTCGATCAGGCCAAGCGCCATTCGCCCTGCATCGTCTTTGTAGATGAAATCGACGCGGTTGGCCGTCAGCGCGGCGCCGGTCTGGGTGGCTCACATGACGAGCGCGAGCAGACCTTGAACCAGATGCTGGTCGAAATGGATGGTTTTGATACTGACACAAACGTCATCATTGTGGCAGCCACCAACCGCCCCGACATCCTCGACCCGGCTTTGTTGCGCCCCGGTCGCTTCGACCGCCGCGTAACGCTGGATCGTCCCGATGTGCGCGGTCGCGAAGCCATCTTGAAGGTGCACACCAAGGGTAAGCCGCTTGACCCGTTGGTTGACCTGTCATCCCTGGCGCGCGGTACACCCGGCTTCGTCGGTGCTGACCTTGAAAACCTGGTCAATGAAGGCGCTATCCTGGCGGCCCGTCGCAACAAGAAATCCATCGGACAACCAGAACTGGAAGAAGCCATCGAGCGTGTTGTCATGGGACCGGAGCGCAAGTCTCGCCTGATCTCGGACGAAGAGAAGCGCATCATCGCCTACCATGAAGCTGGTCATGCCGTGGTTGGGAACGCTATCGCCGAGGCCGATCCTGTCCAAAAAGTGACCATCGTCGGTCGCGGACAGGCTGGCGGCATCACCTGGTTCCGCCCCGACGAAGACCGCATCCTGATGTCCCGCAAGAAATTCATGGCCACCCTGGCCTATGCCCTCGGCGGGCGTGTAGCCGAAGAACAGGTATTTGACGATATTACATCCGGCGCATCCGGCGACCTGGAGCAGGTAACGCGCATGGCACGCAATATGGTCACTCGCCTGGGGATGAGTGAAACACTCGGGAACATGGTCTACGGGCAGAAAGAAGAATTGATCTTTCTGGGTCGTGAGATTTCAGAGCAACGCGATTATTCGGATGCCATCGCGGAAAAAATTGATGCCGAAGTCCGCAAAATCGTGGACGAGGCGTATAAGCGGGCCCAGGACATTCTGAAGAAATATCACAAGGAACTGGATATCGTAGCTCAGAAATTGCTTGAAGCGGAAAGCATCACCCGCGAGGAATTCGAAGCCATCTTCCCACCCCCGTTTGAGAAAAAGAGCGGCACGCCGCAGCCAGCATAAATCAATACCAAAATAATTCGCCCGACAGTCAACTGTCGGGCGAATTTGTTGTTAAGCTCGGGCGAGGTCTCACTTGTGCCTGCGGCACAGTGCAGGCACATCCAGCCCGAACAGTTTGCTATTCTGCTTCCGTTTCCTTGTGCTGGCGGACCAATTCGCGCCGCAAAATCTTGCCTACGGTGGTCTTAGGCAGCTCTTCGCGAAACTCGTAGTGAGTCGGCACTTTGTACGCAGCCAGGCTTTCCTTGCAGAAGGCTTTGAGTTCTTCTTCGGTGACGCTTTCGCCGGGTTTGAGCACGATCCAGGCTTTGACTGTCTCGCCGCGGTATGGGTCGGGGATACCGGCCACACCCGCTTCCAAAACCTTGGGGTGCGCGGCCAACACTTCTTCCACCTCACGAGGCCAGACCTGGTACCCGCCTGGTTTGATCAGTTCCTTCTTGCGGTCGACAATGTAGAAGTAACCATCTTCATCCATCCTGGCGATGTCGCCGGTGAATAGCCAGGTTTTGCCGCCCTTTAGCTTGCGTAGCGCATTGGCGGTTTCGGTTGGCATATTGTGATAGCCCTTCATTACGTTCGGGCTGTTGATAACCAGTTCACCAATTTCACCCACTTGAAGCTCGGTTTCGCCGTCGTCCAGGCTGACGATCTTTGCATCTACATCTGGTAGTGGTAAACCGATTGAACCTGTCCGGTTCTCGCCTAGCAGAGGATTGCAGTGCGTGGCGGTTGGCGCTTCTGAAAGGCCAAAACCCTCGAAAACTTTTCCGCCAGAGAGTTCTTCGAACTTCTCTTTGGTCTCACGCATCAAAGGTGCTGAACCGGAGATACAAGCCTTAATGGATGACAAATCATATTTGCCTGCGACCACATCCGGATGGTTATTGAGTGCGTTGTACAATGTGGGTACGCCGGGGAAGATAGTGGGGCGATACTTCTTGATGTTCTCAAGCACATCTTTCAGATCGCGTACGTTGGGGATCATGACCAGGCTGGCGCCGGAGGCCATGCCAAAGTGCATCCCTGCCACCATGCCGTAGACATGGAAGAGCGGGATGCCCATCAGTACGATTTCCTTGCCTTCCTCAATGTCAACCATCCATTTTTTGATTTGGAGAGAATTGGCTACCACATTATAGTGGGTCGCCACTGCGCCTTTCGAGACCCCCGTGGTTCCTCCTGAGTATTGAAATAAGGCTGTATCATCGGGAGCAATTTCAAGCTTAGGACGATCCGAAGGCTGGTATTTGGCGATCAAATCTTGCATCCACATATCGCCATCTGGCAGAGGCCCATCGACGCGGTGTCCGCCTTTTTTCTCTACTGCCAGTGTGAAAAGCAAACGGGTGACAGGCGGCAGGGCTTCTTTGATATTCGTTACGATCAACTTCTTGATCTTTGTCTTGGGTTGTGCGGTTTTGATGGTTTTGTAGAAGTTGGTCATCACGAACATGACCTCGACGCCCGCATCGCTGGCCTGATATTCGATTTCGGCGGGAGTGTACAATGGATTAGTGGCTACTACCACACCGCCCGCCTTTAGAATGCCGAAATATGCCATCAAGAACTGTGGGGTATTTGGCATAAATATACCGACCCGGTCGCCCTTTTTCACGCCCATGTCGGCAAGCGCAGCTGCTACGCGGTCGGTGATCTCGTTCATTTCTTTATACGTGATGACTGCCCCCTTGAAGATCGTACAGGCTTTGTCGGGATACTTGCCCGCTGACTCCTCCAGGAAGTGATACAGCGGTTTCTTGGGATAGTCAATTGTTTTAGGTACGCCTTTATCATATTTGGCGAACCAGGGACGATCAGTCATGGTTTCTCCTCCTTTGGAATGAATAGTAAGAGTGTGGCAGTTGCAATAATAGTATATAACAGGATAGATTTGAAAGTCAATCGGTGCCGCGGATTTTTGTGCAGCCAAGTTTCAGCCCTGATTTACCAGGATCCTGTTTTGTAATTCCCATAACCTGCGGAAAGTACCAGTTCGTTCCAACAATTCAACCTGCTTGCCCCGCTCGATGATTTGTCCCTGCTCCATCACCAGAATTTCATCCATATTTTCCAGCCCGACCAGCCGGTGAGTGATCAGCAGCGTAGTTTTGCCCTGCATCACGCCGAAGAGCGTTTCGAGCACCTGCTTTTCAGTCAGCGGGTCGAGGTTGGCGGTCGGCTCGTCCAGGATCAAAATAGGCGCATCTTTCAGCAGGGCGCGTGCAATCGCCAGTCGCTGGCGTTCGCCGCCCGAAAGGCGCAGTCCCTGTTCGCCGATGAAGGTGTCGTAGCCCTTGGGCAATCCCATGATGAATTCGTGGATCTGCGCCTGCTTTGCCGCTTCATTGATCTCATCCTGGGATGCGGACGGGCGCGCCAGTTTCAAATTCTCGCGCACATTGGCGTTGAAGAAGTACGAACTCTGCGACACGACCGCGCATCGCGCCCGGACTTCATCCTGCTCCAGGCCATGCAGCGACTCGCCGCCCAGCCGG
>CAZLOC010000273.1:0-5553 GCA_964560935.1 uncultured Anaerolineaceae bacterium
ACGACATCCGCATCACCGTCATCGCGACCGGTTTCGAGCGCAGCGGCGTACCGCGGCGTATGCTGGAACGGACGTCATCGCGAACACCCGAACCTCGACAGGCGCATTTCATCCAGCCACGGGAATCGGTCAATGTCAGCGCGGACATACAGCCGGGCAGCGAGTCCAGGCCTGCTGCACCGCCATCGGTCAACAGCGACGATCTGGATATACCAACCTTCTTGAGAAACCGCCGGTAGTTTCAAACCCTAAAGGTTTACAAAACCTTTAGGGTTTGAGAGCCACCGTTAGGTCGATCCATCCCTTTTTGCCGGGGCGGTCACCGCGTGTCTGGGCGAGACATGCGGGCCGCCCTGTGCTACCCCTCCGGCATCCTTCGCGAAGCATATCCGAAGGATGCCGGAGGGGATTTTATGTTAAAATAAGCACAATGAAACCCCAACTTTCCGGAAATCACCCCTCTTATCAAAACCACCGCCGCCAATTCTGGTTACAAATCTTCCTACCGATGATCCTGGCGATATTGCTCATCATTGCCCTGGCAGTCATTACAGGCGTGGCTGCCTTCGGTGGAAACGGCGATTCCCCCCGCTGGGCCGCCATCTCCACCATCTGGCTGGTCATCCCGGTTATGATTTTTGGTCTGCTCTTTCTCGCCATCCTGGTCGGAATGGCCTACCTGCTGGCGCGGGCGCTCAAAGTCATCCCACCTTACACTTCCCAAGCGCAATACTACGTCGACCGCGCTGCCAGTGAGACCAGGCGTTTCTCAGATATGGCAACCAGGCCCGTACTGTTTCTCGAGGGCATCGCAGCCAGCCTGAAAGCTTTTTTTGGACGGGATTATTAACATTCATAAAAATCAGTTAAGTCATGTCACTCTGAGGGAGCGGTTTCTACGACCGAAGAGTCTCTTATACTAGTTATGGAGATGCTTCGCTTCGCTCAGCATGACATGGCACGAGGAAGGAATTCACGCAATGGAAAACAAAAGCAAAACTTTGCTCATGGGCGCGCTGATCGGCGCTTTCACCGGTCTGCTGGCGGCCATGCTACTCCAACGCCGCGCCGAGAAAGGTGAACGTGAAACCGCCATCACCACCGGGGAGGGTCTCAAACTTGGCGTGCTGGTATTCGGTTTGCTCAGAGCGATTACATCGCTCGGTGATGATTAGCCCGTAGGGGCAGGTCTCAGGCCTGCCCCTACAATTTTATACACACCAATCCCTTCAAATACGCCCCTTCAGGAAAATTGAGCGCCACAGGGTGATCGACGGCCTGTGACAAATGCTCCACAATCTGCGCCTCCACGCCCGCATCCAGGGCGGCGGAGGCAACGATTTTCTGGAACAAGGCTGCGTCCACGCCGCCGGAGCACGAGAATGTGACCAGAATCCCGCCCGGCCGCAGCAGCTTGAAGGCTAGCAGGTTGATGTCTTTATAGCCGCGCGAGGCCTTCTCAGCCCGGGCTGCGGTGGGCGCAAATTTCGGCGGATCGAGGACGATCATATCGAAAAAGCGACCCTCATCCCGGAACTTTCTCAATACCTGGAAGACATCCCCTTCGCACCACTCCACGCTCTCAACTTGCCCGCCATTTAATCGAACATTCTCACGCCCCAGCGACAGTGCCTCCGCAGACGAATCCACCGCCACGACCGACCTGGCACCACCAGCCAGCGCATTGACCGCGAATCCGCCCGTATAGCAGAAACAATCCAGCACATCGCGCCCTTTTGCCAGTTCGCGCACGCGTAGACGGTTTTGGCGCTGGTCGAGGTAGAAGCCGGTTTTGTGGCCGGATTCAAGGTTGACGTTGAATTTCAAGTCGTTTTCGGTGATGGTTAATGGGGAATGGTTAATGGAGCCGCGTAAAGGGCCAATAACCGGTTGCAGGCCTTCCAGTTCACGCACATCGGCATCTGAGCGTTCGTAGATGGTATCCAAACCCGTCTCTTCGAGCAGGATATCGGCGATGGTTTCCTTCCAAAATTCGGAGCCAGCCGTCAGAGATTGCAGAACAAGTACATCAGCGTAGCGGTCAACGATCAGGCCGGGCAGGCCGTCGGATTCGGCATGGACAAGGCGATAGGCGTCAGAAAATTGTGCGATGTTCAACGTGCGACGTGCGGCAAGGGAACGTTGAATGCATTTGCGGAAAAAGCCGGGATTGATTTGTTCGTCAGGGTCAAAAGTCCAGACGCGCGCACGGATTTGGGAGGTTGGCGAGTAGGCGGCCCGGGCCAGGAAGTCGCCTTTAAACGAGAGCAGGTTCACGGTCTCGCCTGGAGCGGGACCCTGAGCCTGTCGAAGGGCGTCCACATGATGGACCGCACCGGAAAAAATCCAGGGATGGCGGCGCAGCAACGATTTTTCGCGACCGGGCTTGAGGACCAAGTCAGCCATTGAACTTCATCATCCAGCGTTCGGGATGATCGAGCGGGATCCAACCAAATTGGCTGTACAGGCCGTGAGCATCGTTTGTGGCCAGCAGCCAGCGGCGTAAACCCTGCAAATCAGGATGACGATGGACAGTTTCCATCAGCCACTTCCCCAGGCCCAGACCGCGATACTCCTCGTGAATGAAAACGTCACACAACCAGGCCAAGGTGGTGTAATCACTGATGACGCGCGCCAGGCCGATTTGGCGGGAGCCGTCGTAAAGTCCGAAGGTGAGCGAATGCTGGAGATAACGAGCGATCATCTCACGCGTGCGTCCCTGCGCCCAGTACGCGCGCGAGAGCATGTCGGTGATGGCATCCACATCCAGGCGGGCAGGATCAGTGCTGATCGTGAAATGGTCGCGGTGGGTTTCCAAAAGTTGAGGCATGGACTGAGTCTAACACACATGATATGATGCTGACTTATGCTTAAACCCATCCGCTGGAAGGTGTTTCCCCGCGATTTTTTCGTGATCCAGATCGGTTTTTTGCTCTACGGGCTTTCGATTGCGCTGGCCATCCGCGCCAACCTGGGGACTGGCACCTGGGCGGTGCTAGATGTAGCGCTCTCGAAAATCACGGGTTGGACGCCGGGCACCATGACCGTGCTGGTCGGGTTCACCGTGCTGATTTCCGCGCTGCTGATGCGCGAGCAGGTCGGCTGGGGTACGTTGGGGAACATCCTTAGCATCGGCCCCTGGCTGGACCTGATGCTGTATTTCATCCCATCGGTGGAAAACAATTGGCCGCTCCAGTTGCTGATGCTGCTGGCAGGCATCCTGACTCAAGGCGTTGCTACTGCCATCTACATCGGTGTGAACGCAGGCGCAGGTCCGCGCGATAGTTTGATGCTGGCCATCAAGCGCACAACGGGTATCAGTTATCGCCTGGCGCGTGGCTTCATCGAGGTGACGGTGTTGGTCATCGGCTGGTTGCTGGGCGGTCCGGCCGGGATCGGGACAGCCATCCACGCGCTATTGATCGGCACAACCATGCAGTGGGCCTTCAAAATGTTCCATGTCCAGCCGCATCAGAACCAGGATGTCAAGCCTGTGCCAGCAGAAAGCGCGGCGGATTAGATTATCAGAATTGTTATCTATGGTTCGTGGATATGGCATATAATTTTCCAGAGGTATCGTTATGACAAAATCGCAAATTGAGTTTCCCACAAAGGTAGACTTGGAAGAAAAAATATCAGAATGGGCGCATGACCTGCGTTCGCCATTCAACCATGTGCTCGGCTTTACCAAGATGGTTTTAAACGGTCAAAGTGGCCCACTGACCGATCTGCAAAAGGAAGACCTGACCACCGCGTATCGTAGCGCACTGCGGGCAATGTCGCAAGTCAACAACCTGATCGAGATTGCCCGGCTACAACGCGGCGAAAAAGATGTCAGCCGTGCTCCATTGGAGTTGCAGACTTTCCTTGACCAGACCATCGCACAATGGCAGAAGAACAATCTGGGGGTAGAGATGCCCATCGCTACTCTCTTGATGGTGCAGTCCCCTACCGTCGAATTGGACAAACAACAAACTGGCTGGATCCTGAATGGTTTTTTCTCCTATCTGACCGCTTATTCTGATGGTACCGGTAGCCTGGCTCTGGAAATCAGTGAAGAGATAAATATGCTGGTATTCACCCTGCGCCAGACAGGTATCGCCAAACGCGGCTTCGACGAGATGACAATGGAAATGTCCGCCCATATTTGCCGGGCTTATGTTGAATTGCAGGGTGGGGAAATCCGCCAAGGCGAATTGAATGAGACAGAAGCGATGGTCCAATTTACGCTTCCAAAATAAGCCAGACCCAGCCAAGTTAGCTTCATGAACAAATCCGCTCTCTACTATCCAGAACTCGACAGCCTGCGGTTTTTTGCTTTTCTACTGGTGTTGGTACATCACGCGCCTTATGTCAGGTCCATTCCCTTGTGGAAGACTCTGTCAATATATGGTTGGATGGGCGTCGATCTCTTCCTCTGCCTTTCTGCATTCCTGTTTGCGAGGTTACTTTTTGTCGAATATCAAGAAAAGGGGAACATCAATGTTGGCTATTTTTACCTGCGCCGGGCACTGAGGATATGGCCACTTTACTTTTTTTTCCTCGGTCTTGCGCTTTTCATGACAGTCCATAAAAATGGCTGGAATCCAACCATCATACAACGTACGCTTGGAATGTTTACATTCACAGATAACCTTCTTACAGCAGCATTTGGATATAGCGGAGTCATCTTATATTCTGCTCACATTTGGACCATTTCTTACGAAGAACAATTCTATTTGTTCATCCCTTGGGTATTGAGAAGGTTCTATCGATTGAAACGTTCAACTACAATTTCAATCCTGATTTTAGCCACACTCACCGGCATGATAATTAGAGCATTTTTTATCTACTACAACATCGGACATTTTTCATCTGTTTGGGTACTTCCCATCACACATTTCGAGTCCATCTTTGGTGGATTGATCATTGGCCTAGGATTGTTGGATGAAGATCTTAGAAAATTACCTAACTGGGTTTCCTTTATTGCCGGAGTTGTAGCCCTATACCAAGTCACCCGCCTCCCAAATGTTTTTGAAGTTCAGTGGAATCTAATGCTCACTTACCCGCTCATCGGCATCGGGACATCCTTGATTCTGTTTACCGCCATGCAAGGTAACCTGGGATCGCTTTCCTCCCTGTTCAAGAATAAGATTCTGGGCTACCTCGGCAAAATTTCCTATGGGTTATATGTATACCACTTCGTTGGCCTGGAACTCGCACGTAACCTCACGAATGCCTATGTTTCGGATGAACGCTTACTGGTATACCCAGCCACGGTTTTGCTGCTTAGCCTGGGCATTACCGTCGCTATTTCGATGATCTCTTATCAATTCCTGGAAAGACCGTTCTTACGCCTTAAAGAAAGGTTCACCTTCATAAAATCACGACCTATTTAGCGGGGACAAAGGTCAGCGCTTCGCCATCGGACCGAAAAATCTGCAACTGACCATCAGCCACTTCAAATCGTTGAACAGATCCCAGATACTGAAGAACAGGCTCTGTTGTTCCATTAAAACCTAACACTGATCGCTAGCCTAGGATTCCCATTGATAGATAGGGAAATTTGCTGTA
>CAZLOC010000274.1:0-5534 GCA_964560935.1 uncultured Anaerolineaceae bacterium
TCTTCCGGGACGGTCAGGCTGATGGGCGCATAGTTCAAAATGGCCTTCACCCCGGCTTTGACCAGCATGTCGGTTGCTTCCTGCGCGGCAGCAGCAGGGACGGAGAGCATGGCAACCTGCACACCCACTTCCTGGATCACTTCGATCATCCCGGACGTATCCTGGACCACGAACTCACCGATTTGCTGCCCTACTTTGGATTCATCACTATCGAAGACCATGACAACGCGGAAGCCGCGGTTGACGAAACCCTGGTAACGGGCCAAGGCATGTCCCACGTCGCCCGCGCCCACAACGGCTACATCCCAGATGCGGTCTATTTTCAGGATTTCACGCAGTTTGTCGACCAGGAAGGAGATGCGATAGCCTGTCCCTTGCTTGCCAAATTCGCCGAATTGGGAAATGTCCTTGCGAATCTGGGCAGCAGAAATGCCTACCCGCTCACCCAGTTCTTGCGATGAAGTTGTTTGAATGCCTTTATCCGCCATGCGTTGCAGAGCGCGCAAATAAACGGGAAGACGTCCGATAATGATGTCAGGGATTTTGTCAGCGTTCATAACTGGCCTCACCAATGGGATAATTTTCATAGACTCTACCATAAAAGACCTGTTTGTACAATTAGCCACAAGTGTAAAATTCATAAAAAAGTTTTTCCCAAGGAGTCAATTGGGTTGATTGTGTTAGAATTAAGTACTTACTGGAGCCCCTCATGTCCGATATGATTGAAGTAGTCATCGACAGCGTTCGTGTCAGCCTGATGTCGCCGCAGCGCGTGGTGGTACTGCGCCAGACCGACGTAGAACGCTTTGTCCCTATTTGGGTTGGTCCCTACGAGGCCGAAGCCATCACGGTTGCCTTGCAAGAGATCGAAATGATCCGCCCGCTGACCCACGATTTGCTCAAAAACATGTTCGGCACGTTCAATGCAAAAGTAAAACGTGTGGAAATCGTCGCATTGCGCGAGGAGATCTTCTTCGGCAATATTGTCGCGGAAGCGAATGGGCAGGAAGTCAACATCGATTCACGTCCCTCCGATGCCATCGCCCTGGCGGTGCGGGCGCATGTGCCCATCTACGTCCACCAGAGTGTGCTGGATGAAGCCGGGATCACCCCCGAAACAGACATGCAGGCCGAAGGTCCGGGTTCGAGCGAGATTTCGGGAATGCCAATGTCCGAGGATGCCAGCGACCGCTTGTCCATTTTCGAAGATTTCATCGACCAGTTAGACCTGGGCAAACTCGACGATAAAGATAAACCTGACGACGACTCGGACGACAAGAAAAACTGATACCGCTAAATGAGCGAATACTTTCCCACAGAAGAGTCCACCGCCCCCGCCACGCCCAGCATCCCTCACAGCCGGGAAGCCGAAGAAGCAGTCGTAGGGGCGGTACTGATTAACCCTGAAGCCTATTACGACGTGGCCCAGTTCCTGCAGGCGGACGATTTCTACATCCACCGCCACAAATGGATCTGGGAGGCTTTCACGCGTTTGCACGAACAGCGCACACCGGTCGATATGCTGACCCTCTCCGACGAACTCGACCGCGTCGGGCAGTTGGCGGAACTGGGCGGCCCCGCGTATCTGACGGCGCTCATCAACCAGGTCCCCACTTCGCTGAATGCCGAGTCCTATGGCCGGATCGTGGAAGCGCATTCCATCCGCCGCAAGATGATCAACGCTGCCAACCAGATCGCGGCGCTGGCTTATAACGAAGAATCGCTGGTTGACACCGTCATGGACGAGGCCGAGAAAGCGGTCTTCAACGTCAGCGAGCGGCGGCTCAAACATGACCTGGTGCCGATCTCGTCGGTGTTGAGCGAGTATTACGACCGCATCGATGACCTGGCAAAACGCTCCGATGAAATTTTCGGCGTCCCGACCGGCTTCATCGATCTGGATAAATTGCTGAGCGGCTTGCAGCCCTCCGATTTGCTGATTATCGCCGGCCGTCCTGGACAGGGTAAATCGGGTTTCTTGCTTTCGGTTGCCAAGAATGCCGCCCTGACGCATAAAAAGCACGTGGCTATCTTCTCGCTGGAAATGTCGAACGAGCAGGTGGTGCAGCGCTTGATTGCGCAGGAGACCGGTATCGACTCGCAGCGCCTGCGTACCGGGAAACTGGTCGAAGAAGAATGGCCGTTGTTCACGCACTCGATTGAGGTCTTCTCAGACACAAAGATTTTCTTGGACGATACGCCCGCCATTACGCCTTTGCAACTACGCACGAAATGTCGTCGCTTGCACATGGAGTATGGGCTTGATCTGGTCATCATCGATTATTTGCAGTTGATGGGCGGCGATACCCGTACCGACAACCGCGTACAGGAAGTATCATATATTTCCCGCAATCTCAAGGTGCTGGCGCGTGAGTTGAACGTGCCGGTGCTGGCTGCGGCGCAGTTATCCCGTGCGGTCGAGCAGCGCTCGGACAAACGCCCGGTGCTTTCGGATTTGAGAGAATCGGGATCTTTAGAGCAGGATAGCGACATCGTCATGTTCATCTACCGGCCAGACCAGTACGAGAAGGACACGGTCAAGCAGAACGTGGCCGAGATCATTGTGGCGAAGCATCGTAACGGCCCGGTCGGCAGCGTGGAGCTGATCTTCCGCAGCGCGCTAGCGAAGTTCGAGAATGCGGCTACGAAGCATGTGAGTTTTAACGAATAGTATTCCGCGCTGAGCGGACACTGAGCGCAGGCGAAGTGGAAGTCGAAGCGCAGATTGAACATAAACCCTTCGACTACGCCGTCCTTCGAAAAACTAAGGACGGCTCCGCTCAGGGAGGAATAAACTTAGATGAGATGAAAGAATTCAAAGGTTTCACCGACTCCGAATCCTTCACCCAACTCCCCGACACGTTCTTTCAGAAATTGCTGGCTGAAATCGACGATGCAGCGGAGTTGAAGGTGACCCTGTTCTTCCTGTGGCGCGTGCAGCACATGGAAGGTCCGTTTCGGGCGTTGTGCCAGACCGATTTCGAGCAGAAAGCCCTGGGCCTGCCCCCGGACGAGGTCGCTGCGGGACTGGAAAAAGCTGTCCGGCGTGGGAGCATCCTAAGGTCAGAGCATGAAGCGGATGTATTCTACTTCCTGAACTCGCCACGTGGACGGGCTGCCGCGGAAGCCTTCGCAAATGGGAACTGGCGCGAATCCGCCAAGATCACCTCCGCGCCGGTGGTGGAACGTCCGAACCTGTTCAAGTTGTACGAGGAAAATATCGGTCCGCTGACGCCTATGATCGCGGACATGTTGAAGGATGCGGAGGAGACCTATTCACAGGAGTGGCTTGCGGAAGCTTTAGAGATTGCAGTCAAGAACAATATCCGTAACTGGAAGTACGTGGAAGCGATTTTGAAGCGTTGGAAAGAAAAAGGTAAATATGAAGGAAAAGATCGACAAGACGCTGGCAAAGGTTCAGAGCGATACACAAAAAGCGAGTTCGAAGAGTATCTCTAGCGAAGATGTACATGCTCCTGAATCATTGGGCAAGCCCGATTGCGAATTTTGCGGCGGGGTTGGTTTTTTGCGCTCCGATGTGCCTGTTGGTCATCCGGACTTCGGGCGCTTAGAGCCTTGTGTGTGCAGAAGCGGGGAAGTCGCTCAGAACGCCCGCCAGCGCCTGTATGAAATGAGCAACCTGGACCGGTTGAGTCACCTGACTTTTGAAAACTTTAGCACATCGGGTAATCCGAAAGCTGAATTCGTTACACCGCAGGAAGTCGCCAGTTTACGAGAAGCTATGACTGCCTCGGATGAATTTGCCATTAATCTGCAAGGCTGGTTGTTGTTGGAAGGGGCTTATGGCTGTGGAAAAACGCATTTGGCGGCGGCGATTGCGAACGCCTGCGTCCATAGAGGCATCCCGACGTTGTTTATTACCGTGCCCGATTTATTGGACTCTCTTCGGTTCGCCTATGGGAATCCTGAAACAACATTCGAAGCGCGCTTCGAAGAAATCAGGAATGCAGACCTGCTTGTGATGGATGATTTCGGCACGCAAAATGCAACCGCCTGGGCGCAGGAAAAATTGTTCCAGATCATCAACTATCGTTATATCAATAATTTGCCTACAGTGATTACTACGAACTTGATTTTGGATGAGATCGAAAGTCGCATCCGTTCCAGATTGCAGGATTCCGATTTCGTACAGCATATTCGCATCTTTGCGCCAGATTATCGACGCCCGAAAGAGACCAGCAATCCGGGCATTTCGATGTTGTCCATGCCGGACATCCAGAAAATGACCTTTGGGAATTTCGAAACCCGGGATGACGAAGTCGGCCAGGAGATCGTTACGACTGTCATCAAAGAAAAGCAAGATAAATATGGAAGGTTGTATAAAGACAAAGAGATCATCCGCGAAAAAGTGACTGCTGAACACGTTAAAAGACTGCACAGCGCCTTGAACTCAGCCGTTCATTTTGCGGAAAAACCAAAAGGCTGGCTGGTGATCCTGGGGCAGTCCTTTTCGGGAAAAACGCATCTGGCTGCCGCAATTGGCAACTACCGGCTCTTATCAGGCGGCCAAGTTATTCTTGCCCAGGTTTCAAGTTTGCTGGACTACTTGAAAGCTACCTTCAGCCCGAACTCGGATGTGTCATTTGACCGTCGCTCCTACGAAATACGAACCACACCTTTGTTGATCGTGGATGATTTGAAAGAAAGTGGGACCAGTTCCGTGTGGGCAGAGGATAAACTGCACCAACTGTTGAGTTACAGATACTATAATGATCTTCCCACGGTGATCACTTCAACCATGGACCCCGATACCTTTGCCAAGAGCTATCCCAGCTTGTGGAATAGAATTCTTGACGCTACGAAATGCGAAGTTTGTGTGATCGACATGCCCCCCTATCGGCGCATGAAAAAGACTGGTCACGGCAAGCGTTCCAGCCACAAGAAATAGCCGTCTTGCATTTCCACTTCCGCAATTGCCATCGGAAACGGGAAATAATGGCCGGGCGGATATTCGAAATCCGGGTCTTCGGGAATTGTTAACAAATCAAGGGATTCGTTAAACGCTCGTATCGTTATCGTCCCCTCTGTCTGTATTCTAACCATCGGGCCATATTCCAGCCCCCAGGCGACCCCGCCGGGGGTTTTCTCTTGCACATATTTCTCCGCCCAGCCGGGAGTGAAGCGTGTTTCCGGATCGACCAGCAATGGGATTTGTACCGTGACAGGTTTCTGCGTTTGGTATTTCACTTCGAGACCGTTTTCGGTGAGGTGGAAGGTTTTGATGCGCGTGCCATCCAGAGAGGTGAATACGAGCGTATTCCTTTCGATGGCGGGTTCGTAGGGTTTGAAGGGATCGTCGGCATCGGCAAACGCGCCGGGATATGCGCCTGGGTCGGCGGCTTCGCCTGCTGACAGATCCCACAGGGACGGGTTGCTCAGTCCCACCGCCACCTGCCAGGAAGGGCCGATGAGTTGAATGTAGGGCGGGTTTTCAACCCGCCTTACGGCAAATAGATAGGTCAACCTGGCGCCTTGAGGATCGAGGATGGCAAGATAGTTCCCATTAGCGAAGA
>CAZLOC010000275.1:0-5527 GCA_964560935.1 uncultured Anaerolineaceae bacterium
AAATCATCCGTAGATTTGACGAGATGCATGCCTGCTGCGGCAAATTTCGCAAAGACTTCATCGGCCTGTTCGGTAAAGTCTGCACCTGGGACTACCACTGGCGAGGTGCAATCTTCGAGGAGATAGATTTTCTGCGCCAGCGCATGGTCTTCTTTGCGCAGGTCGTTCAGCAAATCGGCAATTGTCCACGCTACGCAGTGACTCTTGGCCTGCCCGGCAATCACGAGTCTATCCACATCCTTGAGCATTTCCACAAACTTGTTGTTGTGCTCACCCAGGATCTCACCCCGTGGCCCTCTCTCCACTTCCGGGCCGATGACGGAGTAATGCTCGGTAAACGAGCGATCACCCTTGACTTCAAAATACGGCGGCGACAAACGCGCAATGGTATGGAAGAAGAGCGCCTCTTCCAGCGATGGTACCAGCGCATGGCCGATCCCACCCAGCAGGGCATGGTAAGGCCAGATGGTCAGCGCATATTTGCCCTTTTCTTCCAGTTTGGTTGTGTAATGATTCAGGCGTTCCTGGCCTTGTTTCGCAGAAATACCAAAATGGCCTGCCAAAGCTGGGTTGAATTTCCATTTACCACTACGGACGTCATCCGCGCTCACGCTGGTATAAGGCGCAGGGTGCTTGCCCCCCTCATCAACCAGGAAGATGGCATGGAAAATCTGCATGGCCTGGTGTGTGTCCATCGTAGCCGTGATCTGGGTGATGACGCCCAGATTGCGATAGATGAATTCGCACAGACGGCGGTTGTCGTCCACCGCGCCGTGTCCGCTGCGGCCGGCGACATACAATTCAAATCCGGGGATGCAGAATGTGTTTTGCACGTCCACCAGCATCAGCCAGGTTTTGGTCCTATCAGCGGAAGCAGGCTGAAGTCTGTGTTGAAGCGCCCAATCCTGCGCCTGTTTCGCGCGATCTTCGTAAGGCACGCGCCAGACCTGATCCAGTTTACCCGGGTCAAAAAATTCGGGAATCGGCAGAATGTTGCTCATCAAATCTCCTACGTTCAAAATACTACAACTTCGGCGAAAATAAGCGGGTGCCCGCTTGCAGCACCCAGTTTCTAGACACTCAGATTATATCAAGCTTAGAATTAAACAGGCTCCGCGTCTTTCGGAACCCGGAGCCTGCTTCCATTTGTGAGATGCTCAATTACCCATAGCCCTGTAAAGCGGAAGGAGGTGTAGGATAGTTGGGGAGCTCGCGCCGGAACTCGTAGGCATCCATCATTTTTTCAATGATTGCTTTTTCCTCTGGGGTTATGTCCAGGAATTCAAATCCAATGTTATAGAATGCGGGGTTGATATCCGGGTCGCAATGAGCTACACGCGCAGCGATATCCAATTGACCGACATTGAAAAGCTGCAAGTCTGGCAGGTCAAAACGCAACGGGAGCACGCTATTGACGGTCTGCGCATGTTCACTGATGATCATGGCCCCCGATAAGCTTAGATCGCCCAGGTAGCCAAGCATCTTGCCCAGGTTGCGTTCGAATACACGCGAATACACAATCAAATATTTGCGGTCGAGTTTGCGTCTTTCATCCATAGGTGCCTCCGTCATAATCGTCTCCGTCCCTACCAGTTTACCTGACTTGTAAACCAAAATCAACTATTGAATCTAAATTACAACTTTTGTTCAACGTTTTCCATCTCACGCTACAGCGACAATCTTTCGCTCGGCCAAAGCGCTGATCTCTTCGTCGCTCACCCCGATTTCCACTAGCAGGGCGCGCGTATCCGCGCCGAGCGCCGGGGCAGGCATGCGCTCACTGCGGGCAAACACAAAGGGGGAGTGCATTCCCACTGGCTTCCCGCCTTCCGTGCGGACATGACCCCGCGCCTGCACCTGTGGATCGTCGAGCATCTCCTCCACTGAGTTGACCGGTTCTACGCAGGCGTCTTTGTCTGCAAACATTGCCAGCCATTCGGCGCGTGTTTTCTGTTGGAAAATAGCTTCCAGTTCTGCGCTCAATACCGGATCATACTGGCGCTCGATCAGGTCAGTACGGCCAATCGTTTTGCAAAAATCGCCCCAGAAATGCGGTTCGACAGCAGCCAGCGTGAGATATTTTCCATCGGATGTTTCGTAGATGTTGAAAAAGGCGCGCCCACCCAACAAAGGATGCGTGCCTGCGCCCACATCCAGGCCGCTGAAATAGGCGCTCAAGGCCAGAGGGGTCATCCACGAAATGACGCCATCCAGCAAGGCCATATCGAGGTACAGCCCATGCCCACTGCGTTCCCGCCCCACCAGCGCGCCCAGAATGGCAATCGCCGCCAACATGCCGCCGCTCAAATCCGCGACGGGCAGGCCATAGGGGACCAGCCGCTCGCCGGGACGGCCATTGAGCGAGAATGCCCCACCAATGGACAGGTAGTTAAAGTCGTGCCCGGCGCGCTGCTGATAAGGGCCTTCCTGCCCGTAACCGGAAAGTGAGCAATAAACGATGTCCGGCTTCACCGCACGGACCGCTTCGTATCCTATTCTGTATTTGTCAGCGATGGTCGGACGAAAGCCTTCCAGGATCACATCCGCTGTGGCAGCCAATTGCAGGAAGAGTTCACGCCCGCGCGGGCTGCGATAGTTGAGCGCCAGACTCTTTTTGCCCTGATTGATAGTTCCGTACAGGTCGCCCAATCCCATTTCGGGCGGAGCCAGGCGCGTATAATCCCCCGCCAACGGGGTCTCTACTTTGATGACTTCCGCACCCAGGTCTGCTAACAACTGGGTTAGATAAGGCCCCGGCAGTAAACGTGATAGATCAAGAATTCGTATGCCAGATAGTGGTTGAGCGGTCATTTCTTCTCCAAATGGCGGTGTCTTCTAAGGGTAGGGAATTTATAATCTCAGTAAATCACAGATTTGTCATTCTAAGCGACCGTAGGCCGTCCGCCCCGCGAGGGCGTCGGCCCGAGACGGGGGAGCGAAGCCCGCCCTCCCGAAGGACATCGGGACGATGTGAGCCGGGCCGAAGGGAATCCCCGCTCTTCGCGCGGGAGACCCTTCGCTACGCTCAGGGTGACATGAAATCCGTAATTTCCATTTTACCAATTTACTGGCTATAATTCCCCCATGCGCTGGATATATATCTCCCCCCATCTTGACGATGCTGTGCTTTCCGCAGGTGGTTTTATCTACGAACAAACCCGGGTAGGGAACCCGGTCGAAATCTGGACCATCGTGAGTGGATTCCCGCCACCAGGCGAATTGACGCCCCTTGCGCAAGTACTTCACTTTCAATGGGGCACTGGAACCCCCGAGGAAACTGTAACATTGCGCCGCGCGGAAGATGTGAACGCAGCCAGCATGGTGGGAGCCAAAACCGTTCACTTTGACGTGCCGGATTGCATCTACCGCCGCGGACCGGATGGCGAGCCGCTCTATTCAGATATCTTCGTCCAACCCCATAAAGTAGAAGCTCATCTACCCGACCAGATCGCTCAAACCATCGCCCCACACCTGGGAGCGGACGACCAGATCATCTGCCAATTCGGGATCGGCGGCCATGTGGATCACATCCTGGTGCGGCAGGCTGTGGAACGCTTGAATCGTCCATTGTGGTATGCGGCTGACTTGCCGTATCTCTTCAACCAACCCGGAGAACTGGCCCCGAAAACCGCTGGGATGAAAGAAGTCGTGCATCCCATAACGGAAGCAGGCCTGATGGCGTGGATCGAGGCGGTGCTGGCTTATAAGTCACAGATAAGTTCTCTATTCGATAGTCCGGAAAAGGTGAAGGAGGATATCCGTTCCTATTGTTCCGAACGAGACGGATTTCCACTTTGGAGGATAAATAGTCCGGATGTGTCTTGATTCTGCTCTTGAATCGTGATATATTATGGCCGCTTTCCGGGATAATTAAATCGTTTTTCAGATTGCATCTCTTTTCCAGAGATGCAAATTCTATTCGTAGGACAAAACTATGCCAACCAATTTCCTGACCAAGGAAGGCTTCGAAAAACTGCAAGATGAACTCGATTACCTGCGCACCGTCAAACGGCAGGAAGTTGCCGATCGCCTGCACGAGGCGATGGAAGGCGGAGAATTGATCGAGAATGCGGAATACGAAGCCGCCAAGAACGAACAAGCCTTTGTCGAAGGCCGCATTCAGGAATTGGAAATGCTGCTCGCGACGGCGCGCGTGATCGAAGATGACAAGAAAAGGAAGGTTGACTCGGTCCAGGTTGGTTCCACTGTAACGATCCAGGAAGACGGCTATGGAGAAGAGACGTATACGATCGTCGGTGCAGCCGAGGCCAATCCACGCGATGGCAAGATTTCGAACGAATCGCCGATAGGCAAGGCCATTTTGGGCCATCGCGCGGGAGACGAAGTACAGGTAGAAGCACCCGACGGCTCTTACAAAGTCCGCATCATCAAGATCGGATAGCCGGGGGCACGCATCCTTGGCCCCGCGCACCTGCCCAGGGAAGCGCGGGGCTTTTTATACCCCCATCCGGGCCCTCACCCCGGCCCTCTCCCAAGGGGAGAGGGGGAAGAGGTAACATGACAGAATACACGTCGCTTGAAAAAATCCGCCTGGAGAAACTCGAAGAACTGCGCGCCGAGGGGATCGAACCCTATCCCACGCGCGCCGAGCGCACGCATACCAGCGCGCAGATCATGGCTGAATTCGAAGCCGCCGAAAAGCAGGCTGCGGATGGCCGGTCCTCGGAAATCAAGGCCACGCTGGCCGGGCGTATTCGCGCTGCCCGCCCGATGGGCAAGCTGACCTTTGCTCACATCGAGGACGGCTACGGCAAGATCCAGTTATTTTTCCGTGTCAACGAGATCGGGCAAGATAGGATAGATTTCTTCAATGATATGTTCGATTTGGGCGATTTTATTCAAGCGGCCGGCGTGATGATGCGCACCCGTACCGGAGAGCCCACGCTTCTGGTCCAGGACTTCAAGCTGCTGGCCAAATCTGTGACGCCGCTCCCGGCTGCGAAGGATGAAACGCTTGAAGACGGCACCGTCATCCGCCACGCGGCGCTGGAAGACCCGGAATTGCGCGCCCGCCAACGTTACGCGGACCTGGCGGTGAATCCCGATGTGCGTGAGACATTTCGCAAGCGCGCCGCCCTGATCAAATCCCTGCGGACGTTCCTCGACGAGCATGGCTTTCTCGAAGTCGAGACTCCCATTTTGCAGCCACTTTACGGCGGTGCGGCGGCCAAGCCCTTTGTTACCTACCACAACGAACTGGAGCAGGATATGTACCTGCGCATCTCGTTCGAGTTGTACCTCAAACGTCTGTTGGTTGGGAACTTTGAAAAGGTCTACGAGATTGGCCGCGATTTCCGCAACGAGGGCGTATCCTACAAACACAACCCGGAGTTCACGCAGTTGGAGTTCTACTGGGCTTATGCCGACTACCTGCAAGTGATGGAACTGACCGAGCAGATGGTCTCCTATGCCGCTAAAGAAGTGACCGGTAGTTACAAAGTCACCTATCAGGGCCAGGAACTGGACTTCACGCCTCCCTGGCGGCGGCTGGAAATGCGACAGGGCA
>CAZLOC010000276.1:0-5522 GCA_964560935.1 uncultured Anaerolineaceae bacterium
CCATCCGAGCCAGGCGGGACGCTGCGCACCAGTTCATCGAACAACACCTCGGGTTCGACGCCGCGCGCTTCGGCCAGTCCCTGCTCGCGCAGGCCAAATTCCTGCTTGAACCAGGTCACCATCCAGTAGCCGCGATAAATCTGGATTTCAAAACTGTACGCGCCCGGCACAGCCGCCGGGTAGGGCGGGATGAGCGGGATGACTTCGATGTATTTTTTATGGGTGGTATTGATGGTGGCTGCGCTGCCGTAACTGAGACAGCCGATGTGCGGTTCGAGACAACCCGCGCCGAGCACTTCGGTCGCTTTGTCTGCGGCGGCAGCGATGAGCGGGAGTCCCTGCGGAAGGCCGGTGGCAGAAGCAGCCTCAGCGGAGATCACGCCCAACGGCGAGGCGGCAGGCACGAGGTCCGGCAAGATGCGTTTTTCCAACGGCACGGCTTGCCATTTCCAGTCCCAGGATTTGGCCCACGCTTGCGCTTTGTAATCGAAGGTGACGTATCCAACCTGACAGGCGACAGAATCCACGAACTGGCCGACGAGGCGGTAGGTGAGATATCCTGAGAGGAAAAGGTATTTGTGCGTCTCTTTCCAGACCTCGGGCTGGTGCGTGCGGATCCAGTTGGCCTCCGCCTCGGCCTGGAGATAAGCTACTGTCTCGGACGCGCCTGTGACTGCAAACGCCGCGCCCCACAAGCCTCCGACGGGTTTGAGCCCTTCGGTGCGACGCTGGTCGAGCCAGATGATGGCCGGGCGGAGCGGCTTGCAGTTTTTGTCCACATTGATAACGGTGCTGCGTTGCGTGGTGAGCGCGACCGCCGCGAGGGATGATTTGTCCACGCCCTGCGCCCACAGGCTTTGACATGCCTCGCAAACCGCGCGCCAGAAGATTTCGGGGTCTTGCTCGGCGAGGCCAGGCGCGGTGGAATAGTACGGCTCGATCGGGACGCGCTGTTTGGCGAGCAGGTTCCCGCGCGGGTCGAAGACGAGTGCGCGGGCGGATTGCGTGCCGTTATCGATGGCAAGCAGGTTTTCGGGCATAGATGCTCCTTTTCAGTATGTCATTCTGAGCGACAGTAGGAAGCGAAGAATCTCCATTTACAATGGATTGCTCTGTAATCTGAGATTCTTCGTCGCTGCTTTGCGGCTCCTCAGAATGACATACCAAAAATTCTTAACTTAGTCTATAAGCGCGATTCCACAATTCAGTATAATCGCGGGCTTCTTTCTCCCAGCGCGCGTCATCCCAGCCAAGTTCGGGTTGGACGATGGTGCGGATGCGCGGGAGCAAGTCCAGGCCGCCGTTCGGAGCGAGTAGACCCAGCCTGACGCGGCGCAGGAGCAGGTTATCGAGGTGGACGACGCCCTCGGCGTGCGCTGCCTGTTGCAGTTCAGCCCAGAGATAAGGCGTGTTGGGAATTATCTCATGGGAAGCGGCGGCCAGGAGGGGAGGCGCAGCTTGAACTCCGTAGCGCGCCAGCAA
Source organism: uncultured Anaerolineaceae bacterium (assembly GCA_964560935.1). GTDB lineage: Bacteria > Chloroflexota > Anaerolineae > Anaerolineales > Villigracilaceae > JAABUE01. Next base: position 1,483 of record CAZLOC010000276.1, read on the forward strand.
GCGTAGTTGTTGCACGGGGGAGAGTTTCGTCTCTGCAAACGCCGATTCTGCTTCGGGCGAGATGGAGTCAAGCACGGGCGTATCCGGGTCGAAGGGGACGTGCCCAAGCCGCTTGCGGACCGCTTTGAGCGCGTCGCGCGCCATGATGCGGAAGGTGGTCAGTTTGCCGCCACTGACGGTGAGCAGGCCGTCCTCGTCCCAGATGGCGTGTTCGCGCGATTCCTTCGAGGGATTCGCTTTCCCCGTGTTGACCACCGGGCGCAAACCCGAGTAGGTGGAGATGACATCCTCGAAAGTCAGTTCCTGCCCAGGGAACACGGACTGCAAGCCCGCCAGCAAATACTCCGCTTCTGCCGGACTGATGGACGGGTCGGTTTGCAAGCCCGGTCCGTGGTCCACATCGGTGGTGCCGAAGATGACCGCGCCCTCCCACGGCAGCGCAAAGACAGGGCGTCCGTCGCGCGGGTGCAGGAAGGAGATAGAGCGCGTCAGTGGCAGACGCTGAATGGGCAGAACAAGGTGACTGCCGCGCAGCGGCCGCAAGCGCGGCTTTCGGTCGATTTCGCCGCGCAGTTCATCCGCCCATGCCCCCGTGGCATTGATGACAACCTTTGCTGACACCTCGGCTTCGCGTCCCGTTTCACCCGAGGTATCGCGCAGAACCACACCGCGCACCTGCCCGTCCTGCGTTCGCAAAAGCGAGTTGACGCGCGCATAATTCAGGGCCAGCGCGCCGTACCCCTTCGGGGCGCTCTCCGCCACGGATTCGCGCAGCAGCCGCAGGACGAGGCGGGCATCGTCGGTGTTTGCGTCGAAGTAGCGATAGCCGCCGCGCAGCTTGGAGGTGGTCAACGGCGGGCATAATTCGCGCATGTCCTCCGCATCGTACGAACGGTGCGACCATTGCCCTGCCATGATGTCATAGATCGTAAGTCCCGCGCCAAACATCCAGCCTGGCATGGGATCGCCTTCGAGGCAGGCGTAGAGGAAACCGAGCCGGTTGATCAATCCGCGGCCTTGCTTTATAAGATAATCACGCTCGCTTACCGATTCCAACGTAATCTTGAATTGGGCGTTCTTCAGATAGCGCAAGCCGCCGTGTACCAGCTTGGATGAACGGCTTGACGTGCCCGAAGCGAAATCATCCGCCTCAACAAGCAGGGCACGTAGTTTTGCGCGCGCAGCCTGGCGCAAGATCCCGGCGCCCGTGATCCCCCCGCCGATGATAAGCAAATCCCAGGGCTGATCGAGTTCGCTCCAGACTTGATCTCGCCAGCCTTTTGTCCATTCCATACGGTACTCCATCCAGAAATCTTCACCACGGAGACACTGAGTCACGGAGTTTTATTTATTGACTCTCTGTGTCTCCGCCCGCCCCGGCGCTGCCGGTCGGGCCGGGGTGTCTCTGTGGTTAATTTTCCAGCAACTTCCCGGGGTTCATCATCCCGTCAGGATCAAACGACTGGCACACTGCCCGCAACGCGTCCATACCGAGCGCGCCTTTTTCGGCAGGGAGATAGGGCGCGTGATCTGTGCCGACGCCGTGCTGGTGCGAGATCGTCCCGCCGAATTTTTGCAGGATCAAGCTGGCCTCCTGTTTCATATCCTGCCAGCGTGCCAGTAATTCGTCGGGGTCAGCCGTCCGACGGAAAAGATAAGTAGTGTACACACTCGCGCCGTCACGATACACGTGCGAAAGATGCGTGAACGCCAGTACCTGCTCATTGTGTTTTTCCATTGCTTCCACAACGGCCTGCGGGATGGCAAGCGAGGCCTCGCGCACTTGCGACCACGGCAGGGCAGTCTCCAGCGTGTCAATCGCCACGCCGTGTTCCCAAAGCGTGTTGCGCAAATACGGCGCCAGGAAACGGTTCTTCTCCCACGCGTGACCCACCACCGTGCCCACGTAAAGTCCGCCAAACTTGCGACACAACGCGGCGGCTTCCTGTCGTGTTTGCCCGAACAGGCGTCTCGAGCCCGTCACCCCGAACACGAGCAGGCAGCGCGTATCGCCGTAGCCAATCGTCCGCAGGCCGCGGTCTGCCATGCCGATCCAACTCTTGCCTGAAAGGATAAGCGTGGTTTCTGTCTCGAGCGGATCGCTCAAGCGCAGCATCGAAACCGGGATTTCATTTTGGACGATTTCCCGTACCGCGTCTGATCCTTGCTCCCAGGAGGGGAAAAAGACCCCAAAAAAGGCCTCCGCCTCGGGCACGCGTCGCACCCGGACCTGGGCCTGCGTGATGACCCCCAGCCTGCCCTCCGACCCAAGTACCATCTCGCGTACATCCGGCCCCGCAGCCGAAGCCGGGACGGATTTCATCTCCAGCCGTCCGCGCGGCGTTTCCATGCTGCCGCCCGCAAAGAGCTGCTCGATGCGCCCGTAGTGATAGGATTGCTGCCCGCTTGAACGGGTGGCAATCCAGCCACCTAACGTGGAATACTCGAACGATTGCGGGAAATGGCCGAGCGTGTACCCGTGCGTTTTCAATTGCGCTTCGAGTTGCGGACCGGCGATGCCCGCCTGGAACGTTGCCAGGCGGCTGGTCTCATCCAGGTCGAGCAGGCGCGTCATTTTTTCGAGAGAGAGAGTGAGCACAGGCGCATCGGATGAACAGGGCGTAATGTGACCCACCACGCTCGTCCCACCGCCATAGGGGATGAGGTGCGCGCCTACATTGCGGGCATACTTCAGCAGGTCACGCACATCTTCGTCAGTTTCGGGGAATGCCACGCCGTCGGGGAAGGTGTCCACGCGGCCGTGGTGTAAGTCAACCCAATCGTGCATGGATTGTCCGCGGGCGTGGGTCAGACGAGTTTCAATGGATGTATCTACCAGCGGGTGTGTGGGGAGGCGGGATTCGGGCACAGTGGCAAGGATGGTTTCTTTGGCGGTATCAGGCTTCGGGGAGAGAGAACCGAGGACCCTCGTCAAATACTCAAGAGCAGAAGGCGGCACGGGGTAGTCCGTGTCCACATTTCCCCACCCATTCCAGCGTTTCATGTTGACTCCAATTCTCTCCCTCATCCCCAGTTCTTCCCCCAGAGGGGGGAAGGGAGTCTCCTCTTCCACAGGGAGAGGGTTAGGGTGAGGGCGCGTGTTAAGATGTTTTTTTCCAAAGCGCGAGGCTTTCTTCCATCACCTCGCGGGTAAGCGTTTCAGCCTCGATACATGCGCCTTTCTCCGCACAGGCCAGTAGCTTGGCGTAAAAGGCGCGTGAACGGTTTCGGTTTTCGGGGGAGGCGAAATAATGCTCGCCCATGACCTGATACAGGCTTTGAAAACTGTTGAGCAGGAGGCAAAAGATAGGATTTGCGGCGCGGAGTGTGAGCAGGTGATGCAAGTCCCAATCGGCGCGGGCAAATGCAGCGGGGCTATCTTCGATTTCCGCATAATTGGCAAGAAGCGTCACGATCTCGGATGAAGTCCGTTCCATGGCCTGGCGTGTGTAGGCGGGGGCAAGCAGAACGCGGATTTCAAGCAGGTGTGCCACGAAATCCGGCGTCTGTTGAGCGGGCATTTGCGCCAGAACAGACAGCACGCCCATATTTCCTTCCTGCCAGTAATCACGGACGCGTGTGGGTTTGCCGTGCTGAATGTCGAGCCAGCCGTCGCGGGCAAGTCGTTGCAGGGCCTCGCGCAGGGTGGGGCGGGTGACGCCGATCTGTGTAGCCAGGTCGCGCTCGCCAGGGAGGGTACTGTTAGTAGCAAAACGCCCGCTCAAGATCGCTTCGAGCAATCTCTGCTCGGCGACCTCAGCGGGCCTCTGGATTCGATTCCATTGATTCACGTCGCTCCTGGCTGGTAAGTGGTCTGACCAGTTAGATTATACAATAAATTCCCCCCATTCGCTATGTTTTATGTTGGACAATAGCCGTTTGTGGTTGTGAGTGATCCAGCCCTGATATTTATCTCCGACATCCGTGAGGCGAGGATAGTGATCCGGTCCGTGCGCCTGGCGGAGGGATTACAGCACCAGCCTAAATTGAAACTGGTTCAATAGTTTGTTTCCCATTTATGCTTTGTCTGCAGTTAATTG
>CAZLOC010000277.1:0-5505 GCA_964560935.1 uncultured Anaerolineaceae bacterium
GCGGTCTCCGAGGCCGTTGTGGTGTGATTGAGAAGCAAGTATTCAAACTTATACACAAGTTTACAACAAATCGCAAAAATAAAGAGGAAATTGATAAACTGGCAAAGGGGGAATCTTTACCAGTTCCGATTAGCTGTGACAATTCCGAAGGCGGTCTTCGGAGTTTTGTTATTTAATGTGTGACATAAGTCATATCACAGCAACTTAAAATGAGCAATAATTACCTATAGGACAAAAAAACTCCAATAAACCCAAAGGAGCGACGCATGAAGGCTCTAAGAATTTTGTTTTTCGGCTTTCTTTTTGCAGGAATTCTGGTTGCCTGTACTGGTTTCGGTAGCGAAGTGAGCACGAGAAAATACGTTTTGACCAGCGGCTTCGAGGATGGCAACCTCGTTTTTCTGGGAGTCGGCGGCGACATCAATGGAATGGTCAATCCGACATTACGAGCAAACCCGGGCGAGACCATTACGGTGATGCTCGTCAATAGCGGCGAGGGGGAACACGATGTCTCTTTACCGGAATTGAAGATAAAAACCAGGCGGGTGACAGAAAATGGTGAGAGTGTTTCGGTTACATTTACCGTTCCCAACGAGGAAGTCGACCTTGAATACTACGATAGTGTCGCCAATCATGCGGAAATTGGCATGGTCGGCGTTTTGCAGGTCAGCGGTGCTGTAGTATCAGAGCAAGCTGTTGAAGAGGTTAGCCTTTATGTCGATGAAGTTGTTATTCAGGCTTTCAATAAGGGCGGGTGTGGCGCCTGTCATGTGATTCCTGGTGTCTCGGGCGCTGTAGGCACCATTGGCCCTGACCTTTCGGAGATGGGAAAGGTGGCTGATGCCCGCGTTCAGAGCGGGGAGTACACCGGTAGTGCAAAAACAGCCGATGAGTACCTGAGCGAAGCACTTACAGACCCGAATGCTTTTGTCTCTCCAGGCTGTCCGTCAGGGCCATGCCAGGGTGGCTTGATGCCCACTTTCTCCGGGACGCTCAGTGATCAGGAAATTCAAGCTGTTACTAAATATTTGGCCAGCCTGCCCGATGGCGCTATTGCTGTGCCTGCCGATACCTCCGCAGAACCAGATGAAAGTGTAGTGGCTGTCGGCGCGGGCCCGGAACTCGCGGATGAAGATTTTGCCTGGGCCAAGCAGGCGTATTTCGAGCGCTGCGCAGGTTGTCATGGTACGCTTCGCAAAGGCGCGACAGGCCCGGCGCTAACGCCTGACCTGACCCAACCCAAAGGAACAGTGGCGTTGTCTGCGATCATCTTCAAAGGCACCACACGCGGCATGCCCGATTGGGGCACGCAGGGTTTCTTCACGCAAGAGCAGACCGATATTATGGCGAAGTTTCTGCAGAACGAGCCGCCTGCGCCGCCCGAGCTTTCGCTCCAGCAAATGACAGACTCATGGCAGTTGATCACGCCTGTCGAGCAGCGTCCAACCGGGCCGCAGACCACGCGCGACTGGCAGAATTACTTCATCGTCACCCTGCGCGATGCAGGTCAGGTAGCTATCATCGATGGCGATACCTATGAGATCGTCAACACTGTGGATAGCGGCTACGCCGTTCATATCACCCGTATGTCGGCCAGCGGACGATATGCCTACGTGATCGGGCGCGATGGACGATTGGCGCTGATTGACCTGTGGATGGAAAGGCCCGAAGTGGTGGCGCGCGTACAGACCTGCTACGACGCCCGCTCGGTGGAAGTGAGCAAGTACGAAGGCCCCGAAGGTGACTTCCGCGATAAGTATGCGATCACCGGCTGTTACTGGCCGCCGCACTTCGCTATTCTCGACGGGCAAACGCTCGAACCGATGAAGGTAGTCTCTAGCCGCAGTTACACTTTTGACAGCGGGGAATATCACCCTGAGCCACGCGTTGCGAGCATTTTGGCCTCGCACTACAAGCCGGAGTGGATTGTCAACATCAAGGAAACTGGTCAGGTGTGGATTGTGAATTACACAGACCCGCTCAATCCGTCCATCCAAATGATTAACGCAGCGCTCTTCCTCCATGATGGCGGGCTGGATTCCACCCATCGCTATTTCCTGGTGGCGGCTAATCAATCGAACAAAATTGCGGTGGTGGATTTGAAGGAAGGTAATCTGGCAGGGCTGGTGGATGTGGGTGCAGTGCCGCACCCCGGACGCGGCGCAAACTGGATCGACCCTGAGTTTGGTCCGGTTTGGTCAACACCACATCTGGGTGAAGCCTCCATTATCTCGGTAGGCACCGACCCTGAAGGTCATGCTGCCAATGCCTGGGAGAATGTGCGCATCACCCCGTTGCCGGGCTCCGGAAGCCTGTTTATCAAAACACATCCCAACAGCCAATGGATCTGGGTGGACATGACCCTCAACTCCGACCCCGCTCTGGCGCGTACTATCTGTGTCATTGCCAAAGCCGATCCGTCCAAGACCTACAAATGCTGGGAAGTGGGTACTTACGGGCGCGCGGTTCACTTTGAATACAATAAAGATGGTACCGAAGTGTGGGTGAGCCTGTGGGGTGACGCCGCCAAACCCGGCGAAACCGGCGAGATCGTCATCTACGATGATGCTACGTTGGAGGAAAAAGCGCGTATCCCGGATTTGATCACGCCCACCGGCAAGTTCAGTGTGTTCAACACGGTGAACGATATTTATTAGAATCAAATTGCGCATTTTTGTGCTCTCGCAGGGTCCGTACCGTTCGACCCTGCGGGAGATGAAAGCAACCGTGTAATAATAAAAGGCGGCGAAGAGCCGTCTTTTTACCTAATTCGGATTTGTCACTCTGTGGAGCGTTTGTTGCGACCGAAGAGTCTCTCTTGCCAAGTGAGAGACTCTTCTTTCCCCTGTCGGGCTCCTCGCATCATCTGATGTTCTTCGGGAGATTGATATGATCCGACTTTATAAAAGCCATGAACCTTTCTAATAGGTCTTGTAAATGACCTGCGATTCTGATAAAATTGGCACACTTGTTCTACTTTTGTTGGTATCTGTACCAGATGGAGGTACGCTATGGCAACCAATATTTTCCAGCGCATTCAGGGTGGTCTCGTTGCGAAACGCCAGAACCTGACCGAGTTCCTGGAATCGGCCCCGGAATCGAAAAAAGAATTGTGCTGCGAAGACGAGCGCAACGTTCAAGCGCATTTGCATGTGATCGATACCGCCCTGGAAGAACTGGACGAACAGATTCTGGGGCTTTGCGAAGTCTGCCACGATTACATCGATCCCAGTCGGCTCGAAATGGATTACACTGCCCATGTCTGTCTGGATCACCTGTCAGAGCCGGAACGCAGGCGCTTGGAAGCGGAACTGGAGCTTTCGGCTATCGTCCAGCGCGCGCTTCTACCCCAGATTCCCCCGCAGATTCCGGGCGTGGAACTGGCGGCGTTCAGCCGCCCGGCGGAGATCGTCGGTGGCGATTATTTTGACTTTTTCCACTTCCGCGATGGCGCGCATGGACTAGTCATCGCCGATATTCCCGGGCACGGTGTTTCAGCCGGGATGCTTATGAGCAGCTTGCAGACTGCTATCCGCACGATGGCCCCGGAAACAGATTCCCCGTCCGAGATTCTGACGCGCATCAACCGCTTTTACATCCATAACATTAATTTCACCACTTTCGTCACAGTCTTTTTGGCGCGTTTCGATCCGCTCACCCGCGCCCTGACCTATGTCAGCGCCGGGCATAACCCGCCGGCCATCATTCGCAGGGGCGGAATCGAAGTCGCCTGGCTCAAACCGACTGCGCCCGCGATAGGTTTGGCGGAAGAGTTCCATCCCCGAACTGAACTGGTCACTCTCGAGCATGGCGACCTGCTGTTCCTGTACACCGATGGCGTGACCGAAGCGTTCAATCCCGAGCTGGAACCATTCGGGACGCTGCGCCTGGCAGAACTGCTTGGGGAAAATGCCGACCTGGGCGCGTCCAACATTATCCAAACGGTTCGTCGGGGATTGGAGGCCTTTGGAGACGGCCATGCGTTGGAAGATGATACGACCTTCGTTGCGCTGAAAATTTCAGAGTAAATTCAATTTTTGGAGTCTCCCTCTATAGTGTGGTTGAGCAACGCTCATTCTAAATTTACCGCGAAGGGCGCACACCGTCCCGGTGTCCTTCGGGAAAGAACGCGAAGAAAACCTTTTTTGATCTTTGCGAACTTCGCGCTCTTTGCGGTTCAAAAGAAAACCACACCGCTAACAGCTAATAGCTGACAGCTAATTCGTCCCGGCTTCCTCCAATATCACATTGAACGTCACTTCCTGACCATTTCGTAACGCCTTGATCGTGACCTCGTCCCCTGGCTGGTGTGCAAACAGGACGTTGATATAGGAATTTTCTTCGTCGATGCTCTGCTCGCCAATGCTGACGATAATATCCCCGCGTTGCAAACCCGTATTCGCCGCCGGACCCCCGGAGTCGACATCTGTCACGTATGCGCCCCATGCTGCCGGCAGGTCATACCGGCGGGCAATCGCGGGCGTGATGGATTGAAAATTCACCCCAAGATAAGGCCGCGCGAAATAGCCTTGTGCGATAATTCGCTCTGCGATCAACCGCACAGTATTGGATGGGATCGCAAAGCCCAGCCCTTCCGCCACCGCGCTGCTGCCATTCCCGCCACGAACGATCAGGGTATTGATCCCGACCAACTCGCCGTTCAGGTTGACCAGCGGCCCACCGGAATTACCCTGGTTGATGGCTGCATCCGTTTGCAACAGGTCTTCCATGAAGTAGCCGTTGCCGGTATCCAGCATACGACCTGTCGCGCTGATCACGCCCACCGTGACCGTGTTGCGGAACTCGCCCAGCGGCGACCCAATGGCGATGACCGTTTCGCCCGATTTCAGGTTGTCCGAGTTGCCGAGGGTGACCACGGCCGGCATCTCCCCGTCCGCTTTGAGCACGGCCAGGTCGGCAAAAATGTCGGTGCTGATGACCTGCGCCGGTAACTGCGTGCCGTCCGACAGGATCACCGCAAGATTGCTGGCGTTTTCGACCACATGGTTGTTGGTGACGATATAGCCGTCAGACGAAATAATGACGCCGCTGCCGCTGGACTGGCCATCCGGCAGGCGCCCAAAGAAAGTGTTTTGACCGGGGACGGTGCCAATCACGGTCACCACCGCCGGGCCGACTCTCTCGACTGTTTGTGTGATGGCGGTTTCGATCTGTGTGTTGGAGATTTGCAGTTGTGTGGGAACATCCGAATAGGTTGGGACGCTGCTTGCCACGCTCGGTCTTGCTACCGTTAAAACAACCTTTCCGCCCACCACCGCCCCCGCCGTCGCACTGACCACTGCCACTGCACCGACAAAAAGAACATACAAAATTCGTTTCCAGTTCATATCGCTTTCCCTTTCATACCGAATAGATAACTATCCAATCATTAATTCTACGCTTCTCGCTTAAAGACGGCTTAAATGAGCGTAAGAAACTTGTATGAACTTTGTGAAGATATTGTTTGTAGAATGGTAGCAACTTTATCAGGAGACCAAATTTCAA
>CAZLOC010000278.1:0-5493 GCA_964560935.1 uncultured Anaerolineaceae bacterium
GAAGTCATCCAAAAACGAGCGAGATCCCGGGCAGCCTCCCGGGCCCAATCTAACCTTGTCGCATCAGATGCCTGCGCACCCAGGAAGCCGCAAGATGGCGCCTCCATCGATAAATCTGCTTCGCGCGGATGACCCACGCTGCCACCATGTTCCAGACCCGACCGAGCCGCAAGCGTCTCAGCACCTCAAACGAACCCGAACTCGGGGCCGGACGGGGAATACTGGACCATTGTGGAATCAGGTCCGTCTTGCGCGCCAGAGCTGCCCAGTTCTTCGTGGACGAGACATGCATTGGATGATCGGTATCCCCGCAGAATCTTCGTAGAAGTTGGCCAACAGGTACCCCCCTGGTCTCAGGTACGAAGCCAACTCCTTCATTTTGGCCAACGGATCCCTGACGTGCTCCAACACGTCGAAGCACACGATGACGTCGTAGAATTCGCGGGTCGGCCTGGTTTTGGCCAGGTCCAGCAAAACGGGGTAGTACCCGCGACGCGAGCAGCGGTGCTCTAAAAAGGCCAGAAGCCGGTTGGCCACGTCTGCTGCGTGGACCTCGCAACCAATGACGGTTATCAAGAGGACACCGGAACCGATTCCCGAACCGAAATCAAGGACTCTGTTGAGATTGTTCTGGTGTATAAACTGCGCGGCCCAAGCGTAGCTCAAGGGAGGAGAGCCTGTAGTCCGCCCTCCGTGCCAGTTGGCCAGGTCGTATGCCTCGATGAACTGATCCCGGTAAAAGTCTTCAATGCGCCCGGAATCCAAGCGGTCGACACCCGCAGTCGACCAGTGCGAAGAGAAGTCCTGCAAACCGGTTTCCATTTTTTGCAGAACAGCCGGCACCGGCTCATGGGTCCAGGACGCGATATCAGCAGCGATGGCATTGGTCAGTCCTACGCCCTCGGGATCGAGGACACGATTCCAGAAGGAAAGCAAATCGTCTTTTTCCAGCAGGGAGCACAGTTCTTTCGCAGACTTCATGGTCAGTTCTTCTCTATCATTAGCGCTTCGTCAAACCGAGATCATATCGGACCCGCCGACAAGAGTGGGTGTCCGGCCCTGCGTCCCGGCATGTCCCCAGGCTCAGCCTTGCGCTCGTCCGTCCCCCGGCGGAGTTTGTGTCGTCCCGTTCGAGGGCCCTGCTTGCAACTTTCCGACAGCTCCAACACAGACGCCGCAGGAGCCACCCGACATAGCCGACCGAGATCTCCACTCCGCACTCCCGCTCGAAAAAAGGAAATTCCTATACTACAAATTTATGATAAAGCCCAGCAAAGTTTCCTGTTTTGCAGATCCAGATCTCCTACTGGCGAGTACAAAGAATCAGCCACCTGTCATCATTCACCTGCCGATACACTTCCACTCCTGGGAAATATTGGCTCAATGCCTTCTTAAAGTTGTCTAAGTTATATGAAGGATTCTGTATTCTATCCCAGGTGCACACATGCTTATCCTTGGAGCCAACAAACTCCACCAAGGCCAATTTCTGAGTAAATGCAGAAAGAGATTGCGCTATTTGGTCAAATGTACCGCCCCGCTTTTGAACTAGATGATGGACCAGAGCTAACATAATGACCATTTCCGAGCCAAACCGCTCCTGCGAGGATCTGTATATATTCCATGGTCCATGTTTCCCCATCGAGGTGCAAATATCCAAACAAACCGGAAGAATGTTGAGGTTCTCCGCTTTTCCGCGATAGTATAACTCATTTATGACGAATTCATCTATGTCGGCAGCAATTACCCGCGCGCCTTTGCTCGCCGCCAATTTCGAGTAAAGGCCTATGTTTACACCAATATCCAGCACAGACTTCGGCCGAACTTTGTCAAGCAACTCCTCGACTGCACAAACCTTTGCCGAGATGTCTGGATTTGTTTCAAATGACTCATCATTAGAAGCATAATGACTCCATTCCGTCATCACAAAACCATCACTAATCGCTTCGATCTGCTCCCGGAGATGCTTGACTCCGGTTTGGGGCGACCTGTTCCAAATTCTATTGACCTTCCGCTTTTTTCGGTAATGAAAAAACCATTCATGCAGCGGCATCACCATCAATAGCGTTCGCATAATTGGTAATTCAGGCAAGCCCAGGTGTATCATCATCGTAGCATTTACTGCAGCAGAAAGTCCTGCACGCTTTAACAAAAGCGGATACAGAAATCCATAACACAATTCTGTTAGAAAACACTGCAATGCCGCTGGATCTTTTTTTGTGATACTCCCTATATCCACATATCTTGGTGTGCAGCCATCAAAGAGTACATTCCATGGGTGCGGATCCTTCAGCGTATAACCCGATTGCAACAGGCGGATCTGAATGTCACAAACCAAAAGAGCGGCATCTCTCAACATAGCAATGCTCCACTCTGGTGCGTATGATATAACTGGAATCGTGTAATGTTTAAGAACCAACCCAAACCCATCGAGTTCAAAAGAAGAAACCTCAGTTGATATCACTCCAATTCTGACCAGGTCATCCCCTAACGGGCTGGGAAAAATTTGTCTGAAGAAGTCTGAATAATCTTTATAAATCCCTCGATACACGCCTTCTTTCCATCTAAAGAGGCATCCCGTGTCATCTAATCCGGAAGTCGGTTCAATTTTAATGTCCTTAATTGAAATTTTCATGCCCGACCATCTGACTCATACTTGCCTATAAGGACAGGTTCAATTTTTCGGAAAATAGAATCGTATCCTAATTTATATCTACTAATGAATTTACTTTTTTAAGCTTAACTCACTAGGGACAATAAACATAGGCATATTTCTATTCAATCTACCCGCCCCAAAGAAATCCGCCGCTATTACCTCAAACTGCATAGCATCCGGCACGTGATCAGCGAGTGCATTAGTGGCGAAAACGGCCGCGTTAGCCCGGTACTGGGCAGGACTTAGAGGAAATGGAATTGATATCGTCCATTTTACAACCGCGGCTTCCGGCCAATAATCAGGCGCGCCGCTGTTCAAGTCACTATCAAAATTTAAAACCCTTTGATTGTGCTCATTGTATATGCTCACCAAGAAGGTTAAACTACGGTAAGCTTTGCTGGCTTGATAAGAAAGACTGATGGACATTTTTTCACCGGTCCCCACTTTTTGTACACGTTCACATCCGTTGTTCTCCAGCCATAAATCCAATACTTTCACGGAGCCATCGCCCTCGCGGTCCGTTCGTTCCCGAATTGGTGCATTTGAATAAAGTTTGATCCCATTCTGGTATAATTCTATTGCTTTTTTGGTCTCCCCCCTATATTCAATAGTTCCATCACGAAGTAGAATTGTTTTTCGACAAAGCCCCTGCACGGCTACTAAGTTATGACTCACCAACAATACTGTCCGTCCCTCCTTTGCTACATCCCCCATTTTCCCCAGGCATCTCTTCTGAAAGGCTGCGTCACCCACTGCCAGCACTTCGTCTATAATTAATATTTCTGGTTCCAAATGAGCGGCTACAGCAAAGGCGAGCCTTACATACATGCCACTGGAGTAACGTTTCACCGGCGTGTCAATGAATTCTTCGATTCCCGAGAACGCAATGATCTCATCGAGTTTCCCGCGGATTTCGGCCTTGGTCATGCCCAAGATGGCGCCGTTGAGGAAGATGTTTTCACGACCGGTCAACTCGGGATGGAAGCCAGTGCCGACTTCCAGCAAGCTGCCGATACGGCCTTTGACTTTGACCTGGCCAGAGGTAGGCGCTGTGACTTGCGATAGAATCTTGAGCAAAGTACTCTTACCCGCGCCGTTCCGCCCAATAATGCCAAGCACTTCGCTTTCCTTGACCTCGAAGCTCACGTTCTCCAAAGCCCAGAATTGCTCGCCGATCCGTCGCGTGCCGTGTTCTTCGCCGATTTTGAGGAGGGGATCTGGTTTCCCCCGCACTTTGGCACACCAGCGGGCAAAGTCTTCCTTCAGCGTCCCCCCTCCAATCATGCCCAAGCGGTAGCTCTTGCTGACATTTTCAACTGAGATGACGATGGACATAGGTGAATTGCTCCTTAGACGGTATCCATAAACGTGCGCTCGACGTGCGTGAACAACATCAAGCCGACGGCGAGCACGAACAGCATCATGCCGAAGCTAACTGCCAGTTGCGCTAGATCCACGGTCCCCGCCCCCAGGAAGCCCATACGGAAGCCTTCAAGTACTGGGGTGAGGGGGTTAAGCTGGGTGATCCAGAGGTATTGTTTCGGCACTGCAGAAATTGGGTAGATGACCGGCGTAGCATACATCCAGAGCTGCACGCCAAAGGTAACCAGATTCGCCAAGTCCCGGTAGCGCGTGGTTAGCGCCGAAACAATGATGCCGCACCCCAAACCATAGCCCGCCAGCATCAAAAGGAACAGCGGCGAGAGGAGCACCCATTCCGTGAAATGCACCCCGGCTCCGGATAAATGGTAAAACCCGAGGAAGGCCAGAAAAATGCCCAGATGGATGCCAAAGGAAACCAGGCTGGAAATGACGACCGAAATAGGAATCACCAGGCGGTGAAAATAGACTTTGCTGAGTATATAGGAGTTGGCCACAAATGTCCTTGAGGTGTTCGTCAGACAGTTGGCGAAGTAGCTCCACAGCACTGTGCCCGCCATATAAAAGAGGAACGGGGGGACACCGTCCGTCGGCAGTCTGGCCACTTTGCCGAAGATTACGGTAAACGTGAGCGTAGTCAGGATTGGCTGGACCACATGCCACGCCGGGCCTAAGATCGTTTGCTTGTGAACGGAAACGAAGTCCCGCCACACGAAGAGACTGATGAGATCACGGTAGCGCCATAACTGGCTCAACCGCCAATCCAGCCAGCCACGGTGAGGCGTAATCAAACTGGTCCAGCCTTCCGTTGCAACAGTGGGATTCGACTGGGTGTCCATGTGCGGGATCTCGGTGCTCATTTGATAGAACCTCTGATAGAACCTCGCTTTTTAGTACTTTCAGAATACGGGGGATGGAATCTGTCAATAAGTTTGACAGATTCCAAAGTTATTCTCAGCATCTAACTGGCGCCAAGTATTTCATCAACCCACTCCATATAGGATTAAGACTCTTTCCCTCGGTGAAATAATCTATCACGAAACATCGCTTTGCCGCGACGGTAGATTTCTTATTTAATCCGAATTCAAGTCTTGAGAAATCAAGTTGGTTTTACTAAAGGCCTGACCATGATATCCGTCACTTCGGCGCTTCGAGGCAAACTGAGCGCACTTACTAACATCGTAGCGACATCCTCTGGTTGCATAAGGTGTTCGGGTTGATATTCTCGGTCCTCCATTTTGTGAACGGCTGCCTGCATCGGAGTCGCGGTTCGCCCTGGGTAGACACTCATGACACGCACCCCGTCAGGATTGACCTCTTCCCGGAGGCTATCCGCAACGGCCTTGAGTGCATGCTTTGATGCCGCATACTGGCCCACATTTGCCCGAGCATTCAGACCGGCGCTGGAGTTGATGAAGACTATTTGGCCTCGACGGACTCTGAGCATTGGTAACAAAGCC
>CAZLOC010000279.1:0-5487 GCA_964560935.1 uncultured Anaerolineaceae bacterium
CCCCCAAAGCCCGCCATCGGCATGCCACACTCTATACAATGCGGGTCGCTAGGCAACAGTTTATATACTTTTTGTTCAATGCTATTAAAAACTCGATACCATGCAGGGGGACTAACACGCCACTCACCGGTTAAGTAATGATACCAAACCTCATCGAAGGGAAACCTGTCATAAAAAAATTCCATCATGCTTCGGCTCTTGCATTACCAATCTTCAGGAAGCAAAGTGGTTGCTCACCTGTAAGTGGTGATGCCAAATCTTGCCAAACGCAAATTCACGCTTAAGTTTGACAATTATGACTATATTTATCATTATAGCACAGACAATATCTTGTGAAACGAGGTTAATGGACACGCCCTGGCGGAGAGGGAGGGATTCGAACCCTCGGTAGCCACAAGGACTACAGCGGTTTTCGAGACCGCCCCGTTCAACCACTCCGGCACCTCTCCAAATTATGGTTCACGTGTCAGGTGTCACGTGCGCGCGAAATTATAACTTAAATTTCTATGCTGGAATGCAATTCCGGGTAATAAACTTGCGAAATCCCATGTTCAGCCAGCTTCCCTTTTAATGCCATGGCTGCTTTCTCTTCACCATGCACCAAGAACACTCTTTTGACCTGGTCTTTGACGGCCAGGGCATATTCCACCAGCATATCCTGCCCAGCATGCGCGGACAGGCCGCCAATGGTCGCAATTTCGGCGCGGCGTGTGAAGGCCTCGCCAAATATCTTGATGCGCTTTTCACGGTCTGCCAGGCGGCGTCCCAGCGTATAAGGCGCTTGCCAGGAGACGATACAAACCGTGTTTCTGGGATCCTCGATATTGTTGCGCAAGTGGTGCAAGATGCGCCCCGCCTCTGCCATGCCCGAGGCCGAAATGATGATCATCGGATCTTTACGTGTATTGAGCGCTTTGGATTCTTCCACCGAGCGGGTATATGTCAATTGCGCAAAATCCAGCGCCGGGTGTTTATTTTTCATAACGAAGTCTCTGGTCTCCTGATCGAATACTTCAGGATGCTTACGGAAAATGTCGGAGGCATTGACCGCCAGCGGGCTATCCACAAACACAGGCACTTTTGGTACATCCCCATTTTGCATCATCTGATTCAAAAAATAGACCAATTCCTGGGTCCGCCCCACAGCAAATGCAGGGATGATCACTTTTCCACCCCGCCGCATCGTACGATCAACAACTTCCCGGAACTCCCGGTAAGCAACATCAGGATCACGATGAGGCTTATCTCCATATGTCGATTCCATGAGCAGGTAATCAGCAGCGTCGGGAAGCACAGGGTCCCGCAACAAAGGCAGCTTACGTCGGCCTATATCACCGGAGAACCACAGGTGCACTTTGCGGCCATTCTCGTCGATTTCAAGGGCAACTGCAGCCGAACCCAAAATATGACCCGCCTCCACAAGGCGGGCAGTCACGCCGGGAGCCGCTTCAAATATCTGGTCGTATTCCATTGGGCGGAAGTGGCTGGCTACCTGTTCAGCATCTTCGATGGTATACAGCGGCTCGATGGGCGGTTCGCCGCGCTTGGCGCGCTTCTTGTTGACGAACATCGCGTCCGCTTCCTGGATGTGCCCGGAATCGCGCAACATCACATCTGCCAGATCAGCAGTTGCTTTGGTGGCAAAAATCGGTCCGCGAAAATCGTCTTTAACCAGATGCGGCAGGTTGCCGCTGTGGTCAATGTGCGCATGCGAAAGAATGACCGCATCGATCTTGGCCGGGTCAAAAGGATGGTTCTGATTCCGCTCGTAGGTCTCGCCCCGTCGCCCCTGGTACAGGCCGCAATCTAGCAAGATGCGGGAGCCATTGACTTCAATTAAATGTTGCGAACCGGTTACCGTCTGAGCGGCGCCATGAAATCGTATTTTCATCGTTTGCCTTTCACTGCTTTCAATACTTGGGAACCAAAACGAGCCATCCGCCATGGGGAACCTGACAACAAGTCCGATAGCTCCGCCATGCTGTGAGGCGCATTTTCAGCGATCAATTCCATCAACTGCCTGGGGAGAACAACGTCTGACTCAACCTGCATCTTACGGGCTGCACTCTTTCGCCATATCTTTAGTGAATCCAAGCGAGACAAATACGCATCATCCGGACGTTCAGCCTGCTGGGGTTTGACAAGTGACGCTGCCTGCCCCTTTTCGACAGCCCGCAAAACCGCTTTGCCCCAACGCATGACCTGCCTACTGCTCAAACCTAAACCGAAGAGTTCATCCAGGTGCCGGGGTGGCAGGCGAGCAATGTCAAACAATTGACTATCACTCATCACCTTGAACGGTGGCCGATCCAATTCTTCAGCAATCTGTTCACGGCATTCGTACAGTTCTTTCAAAATAGTCAGTTCGCGGGACGTGAAATTATGATTATTTGCCATGCGCTCCCAGAGTAACGGTTTAGCGACGGGGATTTCTACATCACAGGCACGCTCAAAATCTTCGCAGGCCAGTTGCAGCAAACCCCTCTCCTCCAATTCGGCCTGGAGCATTTCCTTTAACGGAAGCAGGTAATGGGTGTCCAGACGCGCATAGTTGATCTGTTCGTCTGAGAGAGGACGTTTTCCCCAATCCGCTTTTTGATATTTCTTATTGACCTGAATGTCAAATTTCTCAGCTAACAAACCGTCTAATCCGTCCTTGGCATATCCCAAAACGCGTACGGCCCAACGGGTGTCGAAAATGTTGGCCACGGAAAAGTCGAAGTCGCGCTTGAGGCAGATCAAATCATACTCGGCAGCGTGAAATATTTTTTCGATTTTGGGGTCGGCAAAGATTTCCCCCAGCAAAGAGATGTCGTCCAACGCCAGCGGGTCGACCAGGTAATCTGTTTCGGGCGTGGAAAATTGGATCAGGCAGACCTGCTCGTGATAAGCGTGCAAACTGTTGGATTCAGTATCAACAGCAACGCTCGATTGTTTCGAAAGGTCTTTTACAAGCGCGCGTAGTTCTGGTTGTGTTGCCACCCATACCGGTGGCGATAGAGGCTGCGACATATCAGGCTTATCATTCTTTCTTTTTTGCTAAGCAGTCGAAAGGAATGGTGCATTCATTTCTTTCAACTTCGCTTTCAGTTTGTTGAGAAGTTCTTGCCCTATTTCTTTTTCTGCATCATACAGGTTATTCAGTTCTTCGGGATCATCTTCAATGTTATAAAGCTCTATCCGTTCACCGTCTGTTCCCAATTCTTTGTATCCAAAGAAGTACGTCAGTTTGTAATCCCCTCTTCTGATGGCCAGTGTAGCAACCGTCAATGGACCGAATTGCTCACTTTTTTCTGCCTGTACTACAAATACGCTGCGATCCCACACCGTCTCATCCGAGGCAAATGGCGGCAACACAACGCCTTCAGTCCAATCGATCGGTTTTTGACCGGTTACATGCAAAAGGGTAGGTAAAAGGTCAACCGCGCTGGTATTGGCATAGACATCCTTCTTGGTTCCTCGCCCTGGCTCAAAAATCATCAGAGGAACACGCACTACCGGTTCGTAGAGCACAGGTGTGCGGTGGCCTTCGATCCCGCGTTCGAATAGCTCGCCGTGGTCGGAGGTCAGGACAATCCAGGTGTTTTCCAGCAAGCCATTTTCCCCCAGAAGATCGTAGAACCTGCCAAACTCCCTGTCAACGTAGAGGATGTATTCATCATACTCAGTGCGGTTCTTTATTTTTGGGCCTTCGTCGCCAAAGAGATCGATTGGTTTAGCAGGAGGATTATAGCCATCCTCGTAAAAGCGCCGATAGAAATCTCGATGTGTACTGTAAGGCGCATGAGGCGGCCAAAAGTGGAAATATCCCATAAAAGGCTGCGGCGCTGCAACAAGCAAACCTCCTATTCCATCAATGGCTTGCTCAAGTAAAAAGTTATCGTAATCGTCTTTAGGGATGCCACGCGGGAATAACGCTTTTTGTTCTGCAAATCTAGTCTCGTGGTACCGGTTTCTGTATTCTTCATAAAGCGGCGATAAGAACAGCGAGTACGCATATCCTTCTTGTTCGTTTTCCATCGCCCGAATCCAACTCACCAGCGCTATATCTTCATCATTTCCGAATAGGGCTTGAATAATGTTATTGCCCGACAGAAAAATACCACGATTCGAATCAGCGTCTTCTTCGGTCAGAAAGTACTTGCCCTTTGGGATGTAGGTTTCCAAATCATCCCTGAATTGTCTTAGCAGAATGTTCGCCCATAGATTATGGGAATAGGTAATACGGTAATGATTCTCAAAAGCAGAGAAAAAATTCTTTTCAACGAAAGCCTCATCCACTTTTCCACCAGGTTGAAACGCCCGGTGGGCCCAGGGGTGTGCACCGGTCAACAAGGACGCAGTCCCAGGTGTGGTGTAATTCCCGCCCGCGTAGTGATTGTGGTAAACCACTGCCCGGTCAGCTAACCTGGCAATGTTGGGCGCCGTTTCACGTTGATATCCATGAAGCGAGAGATGGTATGCAGACCAAGCATCGAAGATAATCACAACAACATTCTGTGGGCTGCTTTGAGCGTCTCCCAGAGCATCCAGCGAATCCAGAAAACGAGGGGCGGTAACACTGATGGGAAGTAACCCGGCAAGTTTTAGAAAATCACGTCTCGAGATTTGATTATTCATTCCAATCCTTCGTAAACATTCCTATACCAATATTCTTCTCGATATTATAGTACATCCGGTCGGCGGGACTTCTCCATCACGATGGCATCCTCCCCATCGGTGTAATAAGTTTTCCAAATATCCATCGTATGATAGCCTTCCTGCTCATACAGGGTAATTGCAGCTTGATTTGAAAGTCTGACTGACAACCTCAAACGCTGCGTTTGCAACTGCGCTTCACAGGCATGTAACAAAGAACGGCCAACCCCTTTGCGCCGGTAATCAGGCAGCACAGCGATCGTAGCAATCCACGAAAATCCCTGAGATGGACGCGGATCTCCGGCTACGAAGCCAACCATTTGATTATTTTCCACCGCTTTCAATCTGACTACATCAGGGAAGGTCAGCACAGCGATCAAGTCAAACAGTGGCCAGGAATCCTTTTCGAAGCAAATGCGTTCCAGCCTGCGCAGGGCGTTCAAATCACGGATAGTAGCAGAAATGATTTCCATAGGCAAAAGACAAGGTCTCCCACATTCCAGTGGGAGACCTTATTGTATTACGATTTACTCGTTGCGGCTTATTTTTTATCACCCTTGACGAAATTCTCAAGCATGCTGGTGAATTCCATCGGGAAGATGTACTTGGTCGATTCACCTTGACCCAGGGACTTAAGGGTATCGAAGTACTGTAAGGTCATGGTCTTCTGGTCAATTGTCTTGGCTGCGGCAAATATGTTTTCCAACGCTTTGGCATAACCTGCCGCCTTAAGCTCTTGCGCCTGGCGCTGGCCTTCAGCCTCCAAAATTGCGGCCTGCTTCGAACCCTCGGCCCGCAAGATGGCGGCCTGCTTCTCGCCTTCGGCCACATTGACGGCTGCTTCGCGGG